>PWZK01000004.1 GCA_003567495.1 Candidatus Brocadiaceae bacterium | reverse complement strand
TTTGAGCCCCGGGCACATCCATTGACTGCACAGGGACGAAAAACTGTTTCCAGCGCATGCACTACTCCTTATATTGTTTTTCCGATTTAGGACAGGAATTGATTCGACCAAAGCAATACCGTATAATATAAACATTCTTGACATTCTGACCAGTCTGCAGGAAAAATTGCGGGTTGAAGCGGGAAGGTTTTGGTCATGCTTTTTACTGCAGAGGAGCAACCCGGATTCGCCTGGCTTTCCCGAACATATCCGCCTGGCCTGCCAGACGAAAATACGGGGGGACATTACCATCAAGCGAGCGGTGATTGATGAGCTTGACATTGAGATCATTCTGAAACAGATCGGGGATGAAACCGGAACGTATTTCGGCAAAGAGATCGAAATTGCCGCTCTCTTCTTCGACATCGAGAACTACACCGTGCTTGCCGAAACCTATCCCGCCTATGACGTGGTTCATATGCTGAACCGATACTACCAGACGATGAACAAAATTATTGAAGATCACGATGGGGTCATCAGCGACGTCGCAGGAGACGGCATCCTGGCCCTGTTCGGAGTGCTCAGAAAAAAGCCAAACCACACCTGGGATGCCGTTTGTGCGGTTCGCGAGATGCAAAAAGCGTTAATCCGTTTTAACGACTATCTTGAAAAGATGTACGGCCTGTCATTCAGAGCCAGGGCCGGCATCAGCTTCGGCAAGGCCATCATCGGCAATTTTGATACGGGGCAGATGAGCAAGATTTCAGCAATCGGCGATATCGTTAATCTGGCAAGCCGCGTGGAGGCCGCCAACAAGAACCTTGGAACCAGCCTGCTACTATCGGAATCCGCTATGAAGCAAATTAGCGGGAAGGTTCCCCGCCACATCGTCCATTCCACGCGATTAAAAGGGAAATCAGGCATATTCCGCCTGTATGAAATTGAACTGGAGCCGTAAGAGGTTGTCTATTGCTGCAGTATTGTTTGATCAATGCCTGCAGCCCATTCATAATGTTGCAATATCCGCATTCGACCCAGAAACCCGGTACAAGATCTTTTGCATCCGGGCCAACTGTGACTATAATATATTCGGGATGATTTTCTTTGGCGCGAAAAGCATCCCCAATTACCTATAGGCGTTGATGGACCAGTGTCCCGCCTGCAGCCTGCTGGGCATTATAAAGCCAGCAAATCCGATAACCTTCACTAAGAGGTGGTTAGCATGATCCGACACATAACACTTACCTTGCTATTGACAGCACTTGTATTTCTGCCGCTTTCAGCCATGGCGACCGGTCAAGATCGTGCGGTGAAAAACGTCTTTATCATCCTGTCAAGTGACTCACCCCAGACCCAGGGTATGGCTATGGTTCTGGCCAACACCCTGGTCGATGAGGGGGCTACCGTGGACGTCCTGCTGTGTGATGCAGCCGGCGATATGGCCCTGGCTCAGGGCGACGGAGGACCCAAGCTTGCCCCCAGGGACGTTACACCCGGGAAGCTTCTTGGGGCCCTGATGGACAAGGGAGCGTCTGTCTCCGTCTGCGCACTTTATCTTCCCAACAGCGACTATACGGAGGCGGACCTGGCAGAGGGGGTTTCGGTTGCCAAACCACCGGAAATGACGGCTCTGATGAGGGATCCCGAAGTCCGCGTTTTCACCTTCTGAAAGACGGTAGCTCCGGAGGCCTTTTTCTCCAAGCCCCCGGAGGCACGCTATTACTCATTTATATCGACTTTGAGGCAGAGCGGTTTGCCGCAAAGGTTCCTCCGGTACCGAAAGGACCAGAGTTCCGGCCTGCCCACTTGGCTCCGGCGCGAACGCCGCTTGACTCTGGAAGCTTTGGTGTTACGAGACGGACATAAATGCCCTGCGCTAAAAGAATAGGGCTAAGTACAATCGCTGCAAATTGATAACCCACTGCTGTTTATCCTTATACCCGTTTTGTCCGCCGTGTCAGTGAATATTTTGGCTGCTGCCCGGATCAGTTAATCCCGGGAAAACTGGAAGCCTATTGAGTTTACTCCTTTCGTTGCCAGTGCTCCATACGGCTATGCCCCTCCAGTAATGCGAATTCCGGCCCGGACAGGATTGCCAGATCCAATGTGCAAAATTCAGGATGTTCGAGAATGCTGTCCGCGAAGCATTGTCGCCTTTGGCACCTTAAAGGCAATCGGTATGACAAGGAAGATTCGGGCATACTCCCCGTGGAACCCGCCAAAGAGCGATATCCACGACCCGTTCTGAAGACTATAAATGTGTTTCGGGTTTCAACTCCTCGGGATTGCTGTTTCGAAATTCCCTGATAAAGAGACTGGCGGTATAAAGCCAGCCAATTTTACGTGTCATTATCTCTGCTCCCTCTTATAATCAGTACTCAATCCCTGTGTTTTTTCCATTTTTTGGCGCCAAAAACCTGACAAGCTGTTTAGATCAGTAGCGACCTTGAACTGCTGAATATTGACAAGTTTAGTAAAAAGCCATCTTTGGACGGGTAAGTAAAAAAATCAAGATCAAGGCCAGTGAAATCTCGAAGAATTGAGAGTGATTAGTCGTACATGAGGTTCTGATAGATTGCGCGTGGTGCAGAGAAAGTACGTTTTGCAAAGTCGCCGCTACTGGTGTTTTGAAAACAGGTACGCATATATGTCGGGAAGATATACGACCCCTACCGGTTGTCCGTTTTCGAGAACAGGTAGCCGGCGGTACTTGTTTTTTACCATGCGGTCCAAAACGACCATCAGGTGTTCATCGGGCTTTGCGCTTTTCAGATCCTCGCTCATGATCTGCTCGATCAGTTTGGATTTGAGATCAGAAATAAACCGTTCCAAGTAGACATCCCATTCAAAACCGAGCTCGTCTCCGTCCACGCCGTAATTCAAAAAAGAGGGCCGGAGGTGGTAGAGGATGTCAAACATGGTGATGACGCCCGTTAGCTTTCGAAAATCGTCGATAACCAAGAGGCTTTCGGTTTTGTGACCGGTCGGGCGGATCCTTCCTCTCGAGATCATTTTGATTGCATCTTCCACCAAAGCGTCCTTGTGAACGACGTCAAAGGATGTAATCATAATATCTTTTGCATAATACGACATGGGCTGCTCCGTTTCAAA
>PWZK01000202.1 GCA_003567495.1 Candidatus Brocadiaceae bacterium | reverse complement strand
CGCCGAGGCGCTAGCGGCCGAGTTTCAGCAGCGCTACGGGATAGCGGTAAGGTTTAATTTCGGCGGTTCGGCCGAGCTGCTTTCAAGTATTGAACTCTGGCAGATCGGCGACCTCTACCTCCCGCACGATCCGTATGCCGAGATGCTGGAGGAGAAGGGGCTGCTCGAACGTTACGAGGTCGTGGGTTATCTTGAGCCCGTAATAGTAGTTCCGAAAGGCAACCCTGCCGGTGTCGGTTCGATGCGTGAACTCGCCACGCGCGAACTGGATGTCGGGCTGCCGGATGCGCGCTACGCTACCGCCGGCAGGCTGGTGAAAGAAGCTTTCGAAGATATGGGGCTTCTGGATGAGCTGGAGGCCAATATCTCAATGGAAGGACGCTCTCATAATGATGTTGCGCTCGGCGTGCTCGGGGGGCACCTGGACGCGGCGATGGTGTGGAATTTCATTGCCACCCACTATGAAGACCGGCTCGATACGGTCGAGGACCTGGATGTTGAGTTTCCTGAAATCCGCGTGACGCTGTGTCTGCTCACGCATGCGCGCGACAAAGAAGCGGCCGGGAAGTTTATGGAATTTGCCGTATCCGAAACCGGACAGGAGATTTTTGAAAAATACGGATACATCGTTGATTGAACAAAATGGTGTTGAACGATACTAATACTTTTACAAGACTTCGCTTGAAAAAGAATTAATAAAACGACCACGGCAACGGCTATGACTGAACGGCAAACGACATAGTTTTTTAGTACATCGACAATTTGTTGTCGATGTTGGGATATTAAGCGCCTGAGAAAAAGGTCAGGGAATTTTGGTGTTTGGATAAATCGGCACCAAAGGGGGGTTGTGAGTTTTTAAGTGTCTGGGTTACTTTTTCACGCGGCTAGGGAGAGATAGTTATGAAAAGAGCAAAGAAATGCATGAATATATATTTGTGGGGTTTGGCGGCGTTGTTGACACTTGGTTTTTCGGCAGGCGTCTATGCCTGCCCCATTCCGGTCTTTCAGTATTCCCTCGAGTACTGGCCGCCGGACCCCTACGAGGTTGTGGTTCATTACGATGGTGAGCTCCGTGAGGCGGAGCAGAAGCTTGTCGACATGATGCAGGCTGCCGGACGTGGCGACGGGCGCCATGCAAACATATCGGTGATGTGGCGCGACCATTCGGTAATGGAACATTCGAACCCTGAAGGCAAGGTGTTGCCGCGCGTTGAGCTGCGCTATCCGTCAATATCCGGCATCCGCGGCACGCTCTGGGAGGGACCGCTGGAAGAGGGGTCTGTCGAGGATATGCTTCATTCTCCGCTGAGAGAAAAGATCGCAGAAAAACTACTGAGCAGAAAGGCCGGCGTATGGGTTCTCCTTGAGAGCGGCAACAGGAGCGAAGACAGACGTGCACGCAGGCTGCTGGAAGAGGAGCTGCCACGGATGGAAGAAACGCTGAAGGTGCCCGATCCCGCCGAGACGTACGGAATGGATCTTGGGGATATTTATACGGATATCGATTTTAGCATGATTACGCTCAGCCGCGACGATCCGGAGGAGCAGATGTTTATCAGGATGCTGCTCGGAATTGAGCGCGACCTGGATGAGTATGAGCATCGGCCGATAGTTTTTCCGATCTACGGCAGGGGGCTTGCCATGTATGCGCTGATAGGCGATGGGATAAACGAATGGACTCTCAACGCTGCGGGCGAGTTTTTGACCGGGCCGTGTTCTTGCCAGGTGAAACAGTCCAATCCGGGGGTCGACATACTGATGTCGGTGGACTGGGAAGGTCAGGTGGAGCGACGCACGACTTACGGCATGCCAGGCGCCGATACGGGCGGGTTCATCGACCGGATGGACGAGGCCGAAGAGCGTCTGGAAGATTGAGTGTGGATGAGAAGGTTCTCGTGCGGCGCATGCGGAATTTATATTACTCTTTGTATAGGACTTATAGGACCTATAAGTCCCATAGGCTCGCAAATATCGATACCAGGAGGCGTTTTAAAACGGAGAAAAGGTAAAAATGAATATATGGTCGCTTATCAGCCGGGAGATACTTTACAGGAAGACCGGATTCGTTATAGGGCTTGTGTGCGTGGTTGCGGCTATCGGCAGTCTTGTCGGTGCGATAACGCTGCTTGACGCGCACGAAATCCGGACCGAGACAATTCTCGCGGAAAGGGAGCGTGAGACGCGCGAGGAGATGGAGAGGCTTGAGGACAGCTACCGCCTGATTATGCGTGATCTTGGCCATAACGTGATGGTGTTGCACGAAGACCAGAGCCTTGCCGCGCTGAGGTCGGCCGGCTACCCTGACACTTACATGCCGGAGGAGTATGCACGCAGGCTTGGCGAGGGCGGCTCTGAGACGCTTAACCACCTGTTGCCGGTATTGCAGGAGAGGATAAGGTGGCCGGAACATGATCTTGAGATTATACTAAGCGGCACTCCCGGCCAGGTCCCTGTCTCTCACAGGGCGCGTTTTTTGACCGATGACGGAACGGAATACAGAAATCCGATAATCGATGCCGTTCCGGAAGGTTTTATCAGGCTCGGTAATTCGGTGGCTTCTGAGCTGGGCTTGCGCCCGGGCGACACCGTGACGCTGATGGGCGAGGAGTTAGAGGTCGAGCGCGTGGCCCGGCATCAGGGGTCGCTTGAGGATATCATGGTCTGGTGCAGCCTTGAGAAGGCGCAGGAGTGGCTGGGTAAGGAGGGGAAGATAAACGCCATACTCGCGCTTGAATGTATATGTGAGGCGGACGCCATCGGCAGGGTGATTGAGGATGTAAGGAGCATCCTGCCAAACGTCCAGGTGCTTGAGTTCAGCACGCGCGTCGTGGCCCGTGCTGAGGCCCGGCAGAGGGCGGAACAGGAGGCCAGAAGGGCCATTGCAGCCGAGATTGAGCACAGGTCGCGGATGGGCGAGGAGAGGCGCGCTTTTGCTTCCGTGTTGGTCCCTGTTGTTCTCTTTGCCTCAGGACTCTGGGTGTTTTTTCTTATTCTGGGGAACGTGCGCGAGCGCGAGGCTGAGATCGGCATACTGCGCGCGGTCGGTGTAAAGGAGTCAAAAATTATGGTGGTGTTTCTTTCCAAAGCCGTGATTATAGG
>PWZK01000038.1 GCA_003567495.1 Candidatus Brocadiaceae bacterium | reverse complement strand
TCGTTCTCTGCGTTCTTTGCGTCTTTGCGGTTAACTGCCGTAGTCGTGGTCGTTGCCGCAATCACCTTTAACTTTATACCTTCTACGTTCCACCCTTTTCACCGCCCTGGGGGAAATCCGGCCCGCCAGGCCAGAACGAACCCGCAGAGGCCCTGAGAACATTAACTTGCGCGTATCCGGCGCATCAGGTAAGATTGGGGGCGGATTAAGATGATAATAAAGAGACCATTACGCACGGCAATTGTTTACGATCCCGTATTCCAGCGGCATAAAACCGGCCTCGGCCACCCGGAATCACCTGAGCGCTGCGACGCTGTGATCAGCGCATTAAGGGGCGGGAAGTTCAAAAACAGGATCTTCGAACTCAAACCACGCGAGGCGGCTGAGGCCGAGATATTGCTTTGCCACACCCCCGGATACCTGGAGGTTGTAAGGGCGGATATCGTTTCCGGCCGCAGGATGCTCAGCACCGGCGATACCCCGATCGGGCCCGATTCCCTGAAAGCAGCCCTGCATGCGGCCGGCGCCGGGCTTACGGCCGTTGATGCTGTCGTTGAAGGGGAGGCCGCAAACGCGTTTTGCCCCGTGCGCCCGCCCGGGCATCATGCCACGGCCGACAGGGGAATGGGTTTCTGCATTTTCAACAACGTAGCGATTGCAGCCGAATACGCCCGGCGTGAGCACGGAATAAACCGGGTGTTAATACTCGATTGGGACGTGCACCACGGCAACGGGACGCAGGATATTTTTTACGATGACCGCGAGACATTCTTTTTAAGCATTCACCAGTCGCCCTGTTATCCCGGCACCGGCGGTGCGGGCGAGACGGGTAGAGGGCCCGGCGCCGGATTTACTCTTAACATCCCGCTGCCCGCCGGCACGCCGGGCGAGAAGATGGCGGAAGTATTTAATAAAAATGCACTTTCAGTTGCTTCGGATTTCAAGCCGGGTTTTGTGATGATCTCCGCCGGATTCGATTCACACAGGAGTGACCCGCTGGGACAACTTCTGGCGACTGATGAAGATTTTGCAAAAATGACCCGCGCTGCGATGGAGATAGCGGATACTTACGCGAAAGGTCGTTTGGTATCATTTATGGAGGGCGGCTACGACCTGAAAGCTCTCCCGGATGCGGCTGTTGCCCATGTTCGAACGCTTAGCCCGCATATTTCATAAACCAACAAGTTAACCATAAAGAACTAAAAATACAAATATTAACTGATTCATGACACCACTTCCACTTACATTCTTGGGCTGGATCGCCGCAGCGCTGGCTGCAACAATCATAGGCATGTCCAAGGCGGGGTTTGGAACCGGTGCGGGTATAGTAGCGGTTCCGCTGCTCACACTTGCAACGGGAAGCGCGCAGCACATGCTGCCCGTTTTGCTGCCGGTGCTTATATGCGGAGATGTTTTCTCTATAGTGCATTACAAGGGGAAAATAAACCGCAGGGTGCTTTCAATGCTTGCCGGTGGCTGCATCCTCGGGGTTGCGGCCGCATGGGCCGTACTCAGACACCTTGGGGACCTGGAAGAGGTGTCGGTAGGCTCCACTACGGTTACCGGCACGATGTTACTTAACAGGCTCGTGGGGGTGATTTGCGTTTCCTTCGTCCTCGTGCAGATGTGGCGTTTCTTCACGGCCGGCAGTTCCAACGCCGCGAGGCCCCCCTACCGTCCGGCTCTGATTCACGGCGTGGCGGTCGGCACGGCGGCGGGGCTGACATCCACTCTTGCACATTCGGCCGGCCCTATCATCGCGATTTTCATGCTTCCGCAAAAACTGGAAAAAAGCGTTTTTGCAGGGACTGTGGTGGCCTATTTTTTTGTTGGCAACCTTATAAAGATCGTGCCGTTTACCGCCCAGAACATGTTCACTGCCCAGCGCCTGAGCACGGCCTTCATACTCTTCCCATTCGCCGCCGCCGGCACGCTGCTCGGCCTGTGGATGAACAAAAGGATACGGGGCGATCATTTCATGATGGTGCTGTATGTGGTGACCCTTGTAATGGGATTACGGCTCCTGATAAATACTCAGTGAAACACGGAAAATCTGAGATAGGTCCGCATTAAGTAGCGCAGGCCTTCCCCCGCTTTTTCGGAAAAAGCTTGGCAAAAACTTTAATGTGGTGATCGATTTTGTAGCTCCCAAAGACGAGTAAGCGCTTTGTCAACGTTAAAGTTTTTTGTCCTGCTTTTTTTCAAAAAAGCAGGCGCTCGATTCTTTTCTGCACGGAGTCAAGGCCACGTCGCCGGGCAAGCTCATGGGCTTCAGCCAGCATCTCAAGTGCCGGCGTTTCAAATCCCGCGCTGAGAAACATCTCGGCCAGCTCTATCCTTACCCACGGATTATTTGGCAGTATCTCCGCCGCCAGCCTTGAATGCACCCATGCCAGGTCCGGCCTGCCCAGCGCGAGATAGTCAATGGCAAGGTTAACGCGGTGGTCGGCGTTTACCGGCTCCAGGCCGGCCGCTTTATCCTGAATCTCCAGCGCTTTTTCCGCAAGCGTCATCCTGCTTGCAGGCTCCTGTGCCATATCCGCCGCTTTCCGTGTAAATTCGGCCAGCCGGTCGTATAACGCGGCGTTGCCCGGCGAGTAGGATTCTATGACGCGCCTGGAAGCCTCAACAAAATCGGCGACGTTCTCGGTATCGGGCGTCAGCCGGCCTTCGGCCCGTTCTATCCTGGCCAGTTCGAACCAGGCGTTTAATTCTCCCAGTGCGAAGCTGCAGGCGAATATCCAGGACAGAAAAACCACTGCTGCAAAAAAACCATTTGCCAGGCGCCCGCGCTTCCACGCGCCGCTGGAATGGTGTTTCGGTGGAGCCGATGCCACCACATTTATTTCTGGCGACTGTTTTGTGGAGGAACGCCCGCTGGGGATCTGCTTGCTGTTCACTGTTGCTATACGGTAAACCATTGCCGTTACGATTGCCAGAGTGGCCACTATGCCGGGCGAACGCAGCGGGAAATCAACGACGGAATGGATGGCGACCGAAAAAAGGACGCCCACACCCCCGGCAAGAAAGGAAAGGATATAGGGGTTGCGTCTTGAGTGCAGGCCACGAAATATTCTTATAAGCAAAAGTGCCAGAACCACCGATATCAG
>PWZK01000152.1 GCA_003567495.1 Candidatus Brocadiaceae bacterium | reverse complement strand
CCTGCTGATCTTCTTTATCGACTGCTGTTTTCTGTGAAGGACTTTTACCGTATGCCACATATCCACTTTGAGCATCTCCCTGGTCTCCTTTGTCCGCTGTGAAAGTTGGACAAAAGAATACCATAAGAAAGAGTTATATTAAACGACCTCGCTCGTGGAAAATATGCTGTAAGGGGGGGTCAAAAAAAGGCGGAAAAAGGGGGTCAAAAAAATACGGAATTCACAGCTGTCGAACAAAAAGAGGATAACAGCTTATGACATTATCACAAGAACGATATATGGCACGAGGTTCAGCATGATAACGATGAGCTTTGGTGACGCCGATCGTAGAGTAGAACGACGCGGTGAAGGCCTCCCTGGACAGCTTGAACCACCGGCTGTGGACTTTGAAGATAAAATCACCGGCCAGTGCGAACGCAAGAAACGAGATAATACCCACGCCCGCGTTGATGATCGTGCATCACAGGAAGAACGTTCGAAGCGTTTCTATGTCCATATTCTTTCTCCCGGGGTAAAAGAATTATACGATCTTGAACTCAATACAGCAATGGTCGCGAGGCTCCTACTTTTCAGGGCCGTTGAGCGCTGTTGTTTGCACCTGCTCGGTAAATCCATCGGCCCCGAATTTCTCTAAACTCAGAATTTTATTCCACGCGGACGGATTGAGACGACTTTGCCCTTTCTCCCATTTTGCAACCGAAGTGGGAGGTATGCCAATCAGCTTCGCCATCTTGTCCCGGGGAATCCCGAGGCCTATCCTCAGCTGCCTGATCCGTTCGGCATAATCTTCCGGAATAATGGTTTAGGCAAGGGCGCATTCTCCTAAAAGTTAAATCCTTTCAGCGGCTCATATTCTAATCTGAGAAACTCTTTGTGTCAAAAAAGGAAAAACCAAAACGCGTTTTTTGACAAATGCAGCGCTAATCCGGAAAATATACGTGAGGCTTTGTTTCGGAGAAAAGGTTCGGAGCTTTCTGAATATTTTTATGCAAAAAAACAAAAACAGACGACCGGTATCCTTCGCACCGCCCGATAAAAAAAGGCGGAAGTGGGAGCGTATAATCGATGCATTTATGCGCGGTGATATGGCCTTGCTGCGAAAAATCCAGCGGACCGGCGCCAGGGGACGTATATTGCAAGTATTAGTCAGACAATGCTTCGACGCAATGGACGTTGGCTACGAGCAGGAGCCGATTTTTGAACATGTTGCACCCTTGTCGTGGTATGTTGATTTTGCCGAAAAAAACGGGCTGATGATGCGGACGCATGATCATTATAATCCAGATTTCATACTCGACGACGGGACCTGGGTAGAGATCACACTTTCTGAGAATACTGCTTTCAGAAAAGTGTTTCGCTACGGACACCAGGCTCCAACCCTGCTGGTGCTCTGGCTTGATGAAGATACCGGCCTTCACAAGACGATCTGTGAAAAGGTGGATTTCCTTAACGCGGCGGTCAAACCGGTGAGCATTTATTACGACGGGTTGGAGCAAACGAAAGCCGGAGCAAAAATCAAAAAGCATCTGGAGTTTCTCAAGCAACATAAACGTGATATAATGTGATCGGAAAACATCTGCGGTTGTGAACTTGGCACCAGGGTGAAACCGGCTAAATATTCCCCCACCCCCGGCACGGCGTTGTTTGAAAAGGATTGCCGGCTGCTACCCCAATTGCGCACAGAACCGCTGCTTCACAATCCCAAAGCGGCCACGCTGTGGGGCTTTGATTCGGAGCGTTGCGACAGACTCAAGAGGTTTGCAAGACATGGAGTTTTAGAAGGAACAAGACATTTATAAAGCCCCGAGCCTTCTTACTGTCGAGGCGAAATAAAAATGCCACGAGGAAGGCCGCCGAAGTGTCCGTATTGCGGAGATGCAGGCAGAAAGGTTTCAAAAGGACATCGCTATACAAAAACCATGGGCAAGCGACCACTGAAGAAATGCAAAAGCTGCGGCAGGAAGTTTACGCTGGATAGGAAGGATTGATTTGCACTTTTGGCCAGCAGATAACTCATTTATGCGGAATCTTAACGTCAAAGCTGCGGCCATCTAATTTATTGTTTCTGATCTCCAGCCAGAATCCCTCACGTTTGGGTAGGGGAGGGACTTCTTTTTCAAAAGCCGGGCCGAAACCCATGTCGCTTCTCGTACCAGAGCTAATTCTTGCGCCTGTAGGCAAGCTCATCAGCAGTCTTTTACTCATTTTAACCCAGTAATTGCCCGGCTTAAATTCTGCGGATTCTTTGGGATCATCCGGCAAAGACTCGTCCGCAGACAGATATGCTTCGCAAATATCGGCAGGCGAGATTATGTTTCCACGTTCTTTGAGACTCCTTTCGCGAAGAAGTCTCACCTCCTCTATCTCTTCCTCGCAGGCTTGCCAGGAATCGAAAACCGACACAATGCGTCCTGCATTATTATCCCTGAATGCCTTCCACTGCCTTTTCCGATCCGGTTTTGTTTCAAGATATTCTGCAGGGTAAGTGTTGCTGAGAACGTACACGCCGTCGGGTAATTCCATGAACCAGGACTTCTGGAGCTTTTTGCGAAAAAGGTGTTTCATTGCAAAAAATGGATTCCGGGTAAGCCGCCCGTTTTTGTAAGCATTTTGTCATCAGGATAGTCGGAAAGCTTACGAAAAGAACGGAAACAAGCAGGATTGTCAGAATTATGGAAGATCTTTCAGAGTCGAGAGTTGCGCCCTTAAATACTATGTAACAGCTACTTATGAAAACACCCCTTTCTGATTTAGGAAACCGCCGCTCTATCCGCCTGAGCTACGGGCGCACCGGTTGTATCTGTCAGTATATCAAGCCTTTGAGGCACTCATTATCCGAACGGACATTTCCGAATTTTCCGCCGGTGTCCATATAGTGTCCATCGCAAAACCCCGGACACCTCTCCGTATCGTCATCTGGCATGAGCGTGAGCATGATATCTAGCATTTTTTCACTACCGATTTCTTCTCAAAATCCAACCCGGACTACAGGGTGTCCAATTTGGACACCGCTTCTTCAAGATGCGCTCTCGAAAGATGCGAATAGCGCATCGTCATTCTGATCTCTTTGTGACCCATGAGCTGCTGAACCGTCTGAATATTGCAGCCCTT
>PWZK01000110.1 GCA_003567495.1 Candidatus Brocadiaceae bacterium | reverse complement strand
GTTCACCATGCAAATTTTATTCTTCACACACTACTTCCCGCCCGAAGTTAATGCTCCCGCTCTCCGCACATATGAGCACTGTCGGGAATGGGCCCGGCAAGGACACGAGGTGCATGTGGTTACGTGCGTGCCCAATCACCCGCAGGGAAAGGTTTATCCCGGATATAAGAGCAGGTTCTCTGTTCAGCGTGAAAATGTGGACGGCATCCGTGTGCATCGCGTCTGGACCTATATAGCCGCCAATAAGGGGATCATGAAGAGGACGCTTGGATACATGAGCTTTATGATAAGCGCACCGCTACGCGCCCTGCAGCTTCCCCGCCCCGACGTGATCATTGCCACCTCCCCCCAGTTTTTCTGCGCCTGTGCCGGGTTTATCGCTGGAAAAATTTTCGGGCGCCCCTGGATATTCGAACTGAGGGATATATGGCCGGAATCTATTGTCGCCGTGGGGGCGATCCGTGCGAAAGGCGTTATAAAAACTTTGGAAAAATTAGAACTGACCCTGTATGGGGACGCTTCCGCCGTAGTAGCGCTCACCAGTTCTTTCAAGCGTAACCTCGTTTCACGTGGGATCGGGCCGGATAAGATTCATGTTGTAACTAACGGTGTCAATCCGGAAGCGTGGCGCCCTGGCAATATAGAACGTTTGCAGGCATTGCCCGGGCTTAACGGTAAATTTGTTGTGAGTTATATCGGCACCCACGGGATGGCCCATAACCTGGAGACCGCCTTGGAAGCGGCTCGTATACTGCAAGAGAGATCCGATATCGGATTTCTCACCGCCGGTGACGGTGCAGAGTTTGAAAATCTTCTCACCAAAAAAAGGAAAATGGGGCTGGACAACTTCGTTATGAGGGGGCAGGTTCCACACGGCACGGCTAAAAGCTATCTGCTCGGAAGCGACGCTTCCCTTGTTATACTGCGGAAGTCGAATCTTTTCAAGACCGTGATTCCCTCAAAAATATTCGAAGCGATGGCGGCCGGAAAACCCATCATACTTGCCGTCGAAGGAGAAGCGCAGAGGATAGTGGAAGAAACCGAGGCCGGGATCTGCATCGAACCAGAAAACCCGCAGCAGCTGGCGGAGGCGGTTATTAAACTCCGTGAGGATACCGAGCTGAGAAAACGGCTGGGACGTAACGGACGGAGAGCGGTCGAAGAGGAATATAACAGAAAGAAACTCGCGGAGCGGATGATGGAAGTGATGCGAGAGGTGGGAAGGTGAACGGCAGAAGATGGGAAGACAGGAAGATGGGGAGAACGGTGAAAACGGCATCATTGCTTGCGTGTCCCCTCAATTTGTTAACGACATACATTATTTTAACGCCTGGGAAGGCTTTTGATTTGAAACAATCTCCTCTACAAAACGCAGGAAGACTATATCGGACGGTAAGGCATTTGAAGCCCGTTCAGGTGGCGTGGCGGGTTCGGAAAGAAATCCTCTCTTCCTGTCATGTCGCGGGCAAACTGCATGAGGGCTTCGTTAAACGAACAGCAAAAAAACTTCAGCCCGTCAGGTTCGACCGCACACTGCTGAAAGAGATCGCTTCGCTGAGAGAAAGACTGCACCACGACAGAGAAAAAAAAGCGCAGCAGAAGGGCGACAAACTGCGGCAGAATCGCTTTGTCCTCGCCGGTAAAAGTTGTCACTTCAATAACTTCATACCATGGCATAGAGACGATATCAAAAAAGAAATCCCGCTTGCAGGATTCGAACTCCAGTACCAGAACTACCTTCCGCTCCTTGCACGAACGTATGCACGTTCCAGGGATAAACGGTATGCGGATAAGTGGAGCGAAATAGTTTCACACTGGATGACCGAAAACCCTTTGAAAATGCAGGAAATAAGGTACTCCTGGAGCCCTTACGTTATATCGGAAAGACTCCGAAACTGGCTGTGCTCGCTTTACTGGCTCCGCGGGACTCTGGAAGCCAATTTTGAGGCTGATCTGGAAGAAAGTTTCGCCCTTCAGACCGCTTTTCTGGCGCGGTATCCAGAATACGACCTGCAGGGTAACCACCTGCTCCAGAATTTCTGCGGTCTGGCCGTCTGCTCGGCCTTTGTGAGCGGAAAACAAGCCCCCATGCTCCGGCAACGAACACTGGAAAAACTTGCCGGAATCGCCGAAGTCCAGGTCCTGGCAGACGGTATGCATGAAGAGAAAAGCTGCGGTTATCACGCTAAAGCACTTGAGGATATTCTGGAAGTGATCGCCGTGGCGGACGCCGGCGGTTACTGCGATGTGGAGGCGGGAACCAGTCTAATTGAAAGCCTGAGGCGCACCGCCGGCCGGATGAGAATGCATCTGGCACTGATGCTTTCAGTCCCCGGTGAGATGCCGATGTTCAATGATACCGGTGAGCTGGACAGAAAACAGATGGCAAAACTTGCTGAAGTCTCGGACAAGTATCTCTGTAAAGAGCCTGTTACTCCCCGTGAGCGAACCGAGGGCAGCGGGTATCTGATGGGAAAGGCCGGCGATTGGGCGGCAGTGTTCGACGGCGGCAGCGGAGGCCCCGACCATCAGTTAGGACACGCACATGCAGATCATCTGAGTTTTGAACTCTGGCTGAAAGACGGGAAAATAATCAGCGATTCGGGAAACTGCACCTATACCCCCGGTCCTGAACGCAACTGGTTCAGAAGCACCGCCGCACATAATACGGTGAGAATCGACGGATACGATTCAATGGAGCTCTGGAGCGCTTTCCGTGTTGGCAGGCGACCGTCGAAACATAATGTTAATATAGCATCAAGCAGCCATAAATCTGCCGTGTGGAGAGGCAGCCATGACGGCTATAGCTTTCTCCCTGGTTCCCCAATCCATGAACGAACTTTTACGCTGAGCAACTACGGTGTCTGTATTCGGGATGAATTGACCGGGACAGGCATACACCTTATTGAAAGTTTTTTGCATCTGCATCCCGGGATTGAACTGATACCCATGGATAATATGAATGTCATTGATTATAAGAATAAGGTAAAAAAAATAACGGCCGGATTAGAGATAGAAGAGCTAATACCTGACTGTATCTGTTCGTTGAAAAGATGGAAAACGCAAGGGCCGGAGAAAAACAGTAAACAGGGATGGATAGCAGGTTTTTGGCCT
>PWZK01000112.1 GCA_003567495.1 Candidatus Brocadiaceae bacterium | reverse complement strand
CGAGGATAAATATACTGTCTTTCTCAATACTATAGAGAACGCCGAAAGGAAACCTGGCGGTCAGGCAGCGGCGAACATCATCTACCAGAACCGGCCATGCTTCGGGATAAGAGAGGATGTTTTGGATTGCTGCGTAAATTTCATAAACAAAATCTTCACCAAGCCCAGGCCCACATTCCTCATAATAATCCACAGCCTCATTCAATTCTGCCTGAGCTTCAGGATGAAAGAAATAATTCATTTTGCGAGCCGTTCCTTTATTTTATCAAAAACATGATTTCCCGGGACAGGCTGAACTCGTTCCGACCTGAGATTCGACAGCCTGCGTTGTGCAACCTTTCCCGATGCCGCATCAATTTGCGTCTCAGGCTGATTCAGGGTCCGAAGCAAGGAGTCCACGATAACGGCTCGCTCTTCCACCGGCAGTGCGGCGGCTTCCCGGATTATCTCTTTGGTTCCATACATAGCTAAGTTTCCTCTTAATTTATGCCCGTTATTTTTCCGCAATCCTTTTTTTTATTGTAACCTTTTGGGGAACGTATTGCAATCTCAGAAATTGTAACAAACTTCCATTTAAAAGCCATCGTCATCCCCCTTTCTGCCCCGCCTGAATCAGCCAGGATTTTGCCGGAGAACCGCCATTTTCCGCTCCCCCATCCATACACCGCAAGAGTTCAAGGTTGCATACATGTATCAGGGGAAGCCCGTCGTCATCTAAAACCAGTTTCCTCGATTTATCCAGCGAAAGTAATATGTGGCTTCCTTTCAGGTTGAGCGCTTGCACTCCGACCCCGGAGAAGCGTCGAGCTGTTTTTTTGATGCAGGCTTCATAAATATCGCGGTCAATGATGCCGCATCGACATGCTCTGAGGGCGTCAATACTTTTATAATATTCCTCATCTTTTTCCGCAAGACATTCATCCGGTCCGTTCCAGTAACCCCAGATCGTCACGTACCGGTGCTGCAAGCTCAGTATAGGATGGTCTTCCGGTGTAATAAGGTGCTTATGGCTTCTGAACCGCCGGTTGTCGGGGGTGCCACCCTTCTCTTCATCCCGTCGGTGTCCGCTCATGTAAACGGCCCGGGGGTACACGGTGGGTATACCACACCTGTTCAGATAAAAACTCAACGCAATCTCTTCGAACGGGCTGTTATAGCCGTGCAAGATTTTCTGTGCGCCCTCCCTATCCAGTTCATCCACATCAGGGACGTTGCCGACTTTCGAGACCCGGCAGACGACATGCACGTTATCCTTAGTCCGCGTATCATAAGTCCCCCCGCGCTCTGAGAGGTTTTGCTTCGGACTTTCGCGCCATTTTTCCGGCAAAAAATACTCGAAAAGCTCCGGGTCTTTTCCCACGACCCAGAGGGCGCCGCCGGTGCTTTCAACCCGACCATAGACATAGCTGACCCCGAATATGTTAACCAGATGCAGGTCCGGCGGGAATTGTTTATCTGTCTCGAACCGCTTTGCCTGTTTTTCCAGGTAGCCGCTTCGTCTTGCCGCCTTCACCCGTCGCTCATGTTCAGGAGTCCTTTCCAGCAGTTCAAAATCCACCAGTGCATACAGCGTCTGGCCATTGCGATCAGATACGGGGCCTTGTGATTTTGAAGGACGAAGGATTATGTGGTGAGGCTTATTGTCCCGAACGATGAATCCCTTCTCCGCCAATTCACGAGCAGCCCGCTCGGTGAGGCTACATACCTGATGCTGCTCTAACATCCCTTCTTTCCAGGCTTCAGCGGCATCCATACCTTTTATCCATTCGTAAATGACGGCGTATTGCCGGTTGGGATCGAGAGTGACTTCCCGGTGGCTTTCCTGCAGGTCTTGCATCCAGTAGCTTTTTCGGCCGATCCGCTCGCTCTCCACAAATTTACGCGGCACATAGATCGCCAGAGGTTTATGGGTCAGGACAGCTTTGCCGTATTTTCGCGCGAGATCCCTCAGCTCCATAACCAATCCAAATTCCTCAAAGGGGCTGTTAAACTTTGCTCCAGCGATGTCCGAGACTTCTGTCTCGCCAGGGATATCCTGTCCCATCCGGCTCCACTTGAGAACGATCTGCTTTGAGACTTCGTCTACCGGTTTGGTCTGTATCCTGTAGAGTGTGCCGCTGCCCGGCAGTTTGAAGCTGTGACGGGCCAGCCAATCCTTATCGGTCCAGTGATTTTGCGGTTCAAGCTGCCTGGCAAACGGCAGGCCGTGGTGTGTTATGTACAGATCGGTTCCGTCGTCGAAAAGCAGTTGGAGATAATTCACTCCCAAGATTCTCGTCCATTTCTTCTCGATAGTGTTTTTTGTATCTTGCATTGTCCATTTATATGATAACAGAGTGTGAAAATAAGTCAATGTCAGAAGCAGTGGAGCCAATTATTTTTACAGATATAATTAGGTGTTGTCTCAGGTCAATAAACTGTAAAGGTGTTCACCTGTTCTTTTTGTGAAAGAATAATTGTCAGTTTTTTTAAGTTTCTGTTATAAAAAAACTTATGACTTGAAAACAAATTGGAAATAGACGATAATAATCAATAACCAGGTTACTGAAATGTTCAGTTGAAAATACCATTTAACTATACGGCGTTACGGACGCCTGGAAAGTATCCGAAGGGAGGTCTGGCAATGGTTAAGACACTGGAAGATGTGAAGGCGGAAGATATGGTGCGTATCGAAGCAAAACCGGGCATTTTATGCGACTTTTGTCGGATTACATGTGGTGATGACGCACCGGAGGCGGAGTGGAAGAGCGCTGAATTTGTCAGAAATATACCCAATACGACTCTCGACAGGTATTATTTTCTTTGTGGTGAATGTTATTGGGAATCACTGGATTTGAACTCGATACCTGCACCTATAGATACAACTATGAACCGCCTGGAATTATTGTGGGACCATGCCGATGAGGAATGGCCCCTCAGCAAAGCGCTTGCGGATATTACTGCAAAAATAAGAGAAAACGAGCCGATCCGACTGAATTTCGACACGGAAAGCGGCAGGATGAAAATCGAACGGTTTGCGTGCGAAAAAAATCAGGTAAACTTCAAAGAGAAAAGACAGGCGGATATTCATGCCAGACCATATACAGAAGCTATCGTGGATATGGAGCCAGGAGAGTAT
>PWZK01000311.1 GCA_003567495.1 Candidatus Brocadiaceae bacterium | reverse complement strand
GCAGAATAGTGCCAGAGATGCGTGGGAAGGTGGATGCAATAATCGTCGGCAGCCGGACGGCAAATCGTGATAACCCTCGCCTGACGTGCAGAGAAGCGGAGGTGCGGCGCACTGCGAAAAGAATCGTTTTGTGCGGCGTCACCCCGCTGTCACTTGATTCAAATCTGGTAAAAACGGCATCGGAAGCCCCTGTTATGGTAGCTTTCCCCGAAACCAGTCCTCCGCCTAATCTGACGGATATTACACGGGCCGGTTGTGAACCGATGCCGCTGTCCTGCATTGAGATCTCCGGCAGGCCCAGGCTTGACCCGGCAGCCCTTCTGCATGTCCTGGCCAAACGCGAGGCCTCTAATGTTCTGGTTGAAGGCGGCGGTTCGACCCTCGGCTGTTTTTTTGACATGGGGCTGGTTGACAGGGCGATGATATTTATTGCGCCTTTTATAATCGGTGGAAAGGAGGCCGTAACCCCGGTTGCCGGAGAAGGGGTCGAAAGCATAAAATTTGCGCATCCTTTCAAAGGGCGTTTTGGTCGGACTGAAAACCAAACCATTGGTGACAAACCGCGTATAGGCGTGGAAACTGTTGGCAAAGATATAATGTTCTCCGGTTGGCTGAGTGACCCTCGTGAATGGTACGACCAGGTGGTTCTATGAATAGTTATAACAATGGTGGCGCACTGAATATATACGAATAATTATCTCTTTTCCAGGATCATGATAGAAAATATTCTGAATACGCCTGTTTTAATTAAAATCCTTGGTTCACTCACGCTGATACTTGCTGCCAACTTTCTGACTAAAAAGTTGTTGCCGTCACTGATCTGCGGTGCTCTGGTTCTTGCGATTTGGACCGGGCAGGGAGTGGTCGAGATTGCGGACATCGCTTCCAGGCGCAGTTTTTCGCTCAACAACATATTGCTTATGATGACGGTTTGTCAGGTGATGTGGCTCAGCAGTCAAATGCAGGCCACCGGCACGATGGACCGGCTTGTAAAGAATGTCAGGGGGCGACTTTCAAGTCGTGGCGCAATGGCGGCTCTACCGGCCATGATAGGTTTTCTACCGATGCCGGGTGGCGCGTTGTTTTCCGCACCCATGCTACAGAGTTGTGATCCCTGCAATCACGTAAACGATCCGTTGAAAGGCATGACCAACCACTGGTTTCGCCATGTATGGGAATGCTGGTGGCCGATGTTCCCCGGCGTGCTTCTTACCATGGAGCTTACCGGTTTCGACATTCCGCAAATGTTCCTTCTCGGGGTTCCGGTAAGTATGGCCGCAATCCTGTTTGGATATTTACTGCTTTTGCGAAAAATACCTCCAGTGATCGAAAAGGCATCAGCGGAGTCTTTCGAAGATGTCGGTATGCTTAAAACCATCCAACCTTTGCTTCCGATTGCAGTAGTAATAATAAGTTACGCAGCGATACGTGCCGGTTACGGGTTTTTGAGCGTCTTTTTGCCTTTTTTGCCGGGGATGAACAGATATTTTCCCATTGGTGCAGGCCTTCTGGTTGCGATGTTTGCTTTGCAGGGAATGTTGCCTTTATCACGCGAAAGGTGGGGAAAAATAATTTTTTCACCCCGGGTCTTCAGCATGGCGTTTATCGTTCTGGCGGTCAGGATATATGGAGCTTTTATCGAAGCGGAATTGCCCGGTGGCGGCCTACTGATAGAACAGATGCGTCTGGAGCTGACAGATTGGGGCATACCTCTTACGGCGGTGATAATGATATTGCCGTTTATCACCGGGCTGGCCACCGGTATGGCGGTAGGCTATATCGGGGCGAGTTTTCCTATAGTGCTCAGTCTGATAGGACAGGACCCGACGTTCGGCGAGATGCTGTCGATGACGCTCGTGGCTTACGGATTCGGGTACATGGGTTTTGTGCTATCGCCCGTGCATGTGTGTCTGGTCGTTACGAGCAAACATTTCGATACGCCGGTGCTGCGCAATATGCTGGGTCTGCTTCCTCCTGCTGTTATGGTTATGCTTTCCGCACTGGGTCTGGGGTTGTTCTGGGGGTGGGTGCTCCCGTAACCCGGTCGGCCCGGGGGTGATGAGTTAAGAAGTAGCGTTTTCCGGGTGACTTTGATTTTACAGTGTGTATGCGAGCTCCGCAAACCGCAGGTTACCCCGCATAAGCAGGATAAATCTTGAATATGTGAGTCCGGTCGATTATAATGATTACAGGTAAATCCTCAGTGAACCCGTATCGTAATTGAAAGAAGAAGAACCACCTGCCTGCAGCCTGCCTGCAGCAGGCAGGCGGTTCACTAAATATATACGGTGGTTCACTGATTATATACGTTGCAGGCGCGTTTGCAGAATCGGTTTTTTTACTTCTCGAAAGGAGATAGATAAAGGTTGGTCAAGGTTCAAAACAATAAAAGTCTGCAATTCAATGAGCCGGGGCCGGAAGGGGAGATACTGGTTGCAGTTTTTAACGACACCATATATGTCAAACCGTTCGGCTTTGCAACGCAGGAGAACGCGCTTGGGCTGCCGGATTTCCTCAGCACGATGTTGCGTAAAGGGACCAGGAAAATTACCTTCGATCTCCAGGAGTGTGCTGTAATGGACAGCACGTTTCTGGGCGTTATAGCTTCGGCCGCCCTGGATCATGCTCATGGATCCAAAAAAAATGTGTTGATAATAAACTCAGACGAACGCGCCAGGAGGCAGGTCAGGAACCTCGGTTTGACCGGCGTAGTGGCACTGAAAGCAGAACCATGCGATCCGCCGCCCGATCTCCAGTTGTCGCGTATTGATTTCTTCCACCTTCCTAAGTCGGAGAAGGAGCGTCTTGAACGAATCAAAGATATGCACGAGCAACTCGTGCATCTGAATGCGCGGAATCGTCAGAATTTCGGCGCTTTTATTGAAATGCTGGATGAAGAACTCGAAAAGGATGAAAGAACCTGAAACTTTTTTTCATGACGGAGCTTGAAAAGGGATTTTACGCCCTGATATACGCAAAAAACTTATGCAGCGCAAGTTTCTCGAGATATGTAAGTAAGTTGCAAAACCGTATAATATCCGCTAACATACAATGGTTTTTAATTCAACTGGACCCGTTATCTGGGGGTGGAAATCATGATTGCTTTTACCGGACTGCCCGGCGGCACCGAATGGATCAT
>PWZK01000354.1 GCA_003567495.1 Candidatus Brocadiaceae bacterium | reverse complement strand
TCGGGGCCGCAACGGCAGGCGTTAAATTCGCCGCCGGCTATCCTATGACGCCCGCTACAGGTGTTTTGACCTGGCTCTCGCAGCATGCCGGAGATTACGGAATCGTGGTCGAACAGGCCGAAGATGAAATAGCCGCCATCAACATGGTTCTTGGCGCTGCTTATGCCGGCGCCCCCGCCCTTACTGCCACCAGCGGCGGCGGGTTCGCTCTTATGACCGAGGGGGTCTCCCTGGCGGGTATGCTGGAGCTGCCGGCACTTATCGTGCTTGCGCAGCGTCCCGGCCCCGCTACCGGCCTGCCCACCCGTACCGCACAGCAGGATTTGCGGTTCGCACTGCACGCCGGTCACGGGGAGTTTCCACGTGCAATTTACGCACCGGGCACGGCCGAAGAAGCGTTTCAGCTAACGCGGCGTGCGCTCCAAACGGCACATAAATACCAGAGCCCCGCCATAGTGATGACAGACCAGTTCCTCGCCGATATCGTAAGAAACGTGGAGCCGTTTGACACCGATTGCAAGCCCATCGACCGCTGCCTCGAATCAACGCCCGGGGATGATTACCTGCGATACAGAATCACCGAAAGCGGCGTCTCTCCGCGAGCAATCCCCGGTTTTGATGTGATGGTAAAAGTCGATTCCGACGAACACGATGAGGAGGGTCACATAACCGAAAATCTGAACATGCGGGTTAAGCAGCAGGACAAAAGGATGCGAAAGGAACGGGGAATGATAAACGAATGGCTCAAACCTGTGCGTTACGGCCCCTCGGATGCCGATCACGTCTTGATCGTATGGGGGTCCACTTACGGGCCATGCCGCGAGGCCGTTGACATGCTCAACGCAGCGCGCAAGACCGGCACCGCCATGCTGCATTTCCCGCAGGTATGGCCCTTAGATATTGAAAAGGCAAAAGCGGCCATAAAGGGAGACTCTCAATGCCTGCCGCGCGTTACCTGCGTTGAAGCCAATGCCACCGCCCAGCTGGCCGGAGTGCTTTGCGAACATGGCATAATCGATGATTTTGAAACCATTCTGAAATACGACGGAATGCCGTTTACCGGTGAAGAAATCGAAATACAAAGTAAAAGGGTACAATAAACATGAGCAGACAACAGACTGCCTGGTGTCCGGGATGCGGAAATTTTTCCATTTTGAAGACTTTTGAGGAGGCCGTCGATGAGGCCGGGATCCAACGCCGCAACATGGTGCTGGTCTCCGGCATCGGGCAGGCGGCAAAATTCCCCCATTATACCGAAGCCAATCTCTTCAACGGCCTTCACGGACGCGCTTTGCCCGCCGCCACCGGTATTAAGCTTGCCAATCACGATCTGAACGTCGTGGTCACGAGCGGCGACGGAGATATGTATGGGGAAGGCGGCAACCACCTGCTTCATGCCATGCGGCGAAACATCGGAATCAAGGCCCTCGTCCATAACAATCAGGTTTATGGACTCACGAAGGGGCAGGCTTCACCTACCTCCGACCCCGGGTTTACCACCAAATTGCAACCGGACGGGGTTGTCAGTGAACCTATGACCCCCCTTGCAATGGCCATCTTGTACGACTGTTCCCTGGTGGCGCGCTCCTTTGCCGGCGACCGCGACCAGCTACGGCGGATAATGGTGAAGTTTCTGAAAAACGAAGGTGGGTTCGCCCTGCTCGACATACTCCAGCCATGTGTTTCGTTTAATCACACGAATACCTATAAATGGTACAGGGATCGTGTCGAACCGTTGGACGATACCCACGATCAAACCGATCGAGCGGCGGCGCTGGAGCTTGCCATGCAGTGGGGGGATAAAATTCCGACCGGGGTTCTTTACCGCAGCGAGCGCCCTTCATTTGAAAGCCGCATCCCCGTTTTGAAAAACGGCCCACTGATATGAAACTCCAAAACCGTAAATTTCTGCTCCTGGTCACAATCATAATAACCTGCACCTTTCCTCTGTTTTTCGTCGATTATACCGAACCTGATCTGACGCGCGTTGTGACGAAATTCTTGGCCAAAACCGGCTCTATGGCCGGCACCATTTTGCTTATGTGGCAATTTGCTCTTGGCTACCGCTACATCAGCGCACGTCTTTGTCCCGACCTGCTTTGGAATTACCATCTGCACAAATGGATCGGCATTAGCGGGGTTTGTCTTATTGCACTTCACCCAATTTTTATTACCGTATATTACGCCCAGGCAGGACTGCCAAATCCGTGGCTGCTTGACCTGAGCGGCACATTCAGCCGGATGGTGGTTCTCGGTATTATTGCACTATTAATCATGGCGGCGGTGGTAATCTCGAGCACCCTGCTTCGCAGCAAACTCCGCTCACACGGATGGTATAACTTCCACCTGAGCACCTATCTGGTGCCGCCGCTTGTGTTCGCCCACAGCCTCCCCATCGGAATGACACTTAAAGAGAGCACGCTGAGTTACTTCTGGTTTGCCCTTGCCGCCTTATTCGGATTCCTTGTATGTCACAGAATAGCGAGGGCTCTGGGGTGGGGAAAAAGCCGCTATAACGTCCATTCCACGGAAGAAATAGCCTCCGACACAACAGAAATCATGTTCGAATCGCAATCCGCCCCTCCCCTGGCGCCTGGAACCGGCCAGTTCGTCTATATAAACAGGAAAAACCGCTTTGGCGGTTCACGTCCCTATACGGTAGCCCACTTCGATCCGGTATCCTGCCGTATCGGAGTGGCCGTAAAGGAACAGGGAGGCGAAAGCAGACATATAGGGGAAGCCGCCCACGGCGAGACCTTTCTGGTTGACGGCCCATACGGAATTTTTCTTGATGAGGTTCTGCAAAGCACCCGACCGGTAGTTATGATAGCGGGCGGGATCGGCATAACGCCTTTCCTGCGATTTATTGAACTCTTGGAGCGCAATATGGACAGGCAGGGCCGGCTTTTTTATGGCAATCGCCTGCCCGACGACATTCCGTACAAAGAGAGGTTCACCTCGCTCGGGAACGTTGAGGTCGTGCCGGTTATAAGCGACGATCCCGATTACGAGGGCGAAACGGGGTATATTACGCTCGATCTGCTGAAAAAATACCTGCCCGAGCCTCTTACCGGATACGAATTCATCCTTTGCGGACCGCCGGTGATGATCCGGAAGGTCAAATCCGCACTCCTCCACGAT
>PWZK01000224.1 GCA_003567495.1 Candidatus Brocadiaceae bacterium | reverse complement strand
CCACAGCTCATAACGCCGGGGAAGCGAGAGTTCAATGGGGAAATCAACGCCCCGGAACCGCTCGAGGATTTCCCGGACCTCGCTGAAACCGACCCGACTGCCAACCATGATTGGAATTGGCTCCTTCTTCTGCTCTTCGAGTTCTTCAGCAACTTCCTCGGCCGCAGGACCCCGGGCGACAGTTCGCCTGGCCTCCTTTTTACGGTCCCGATGAACGCGTTCAGGCGGTGGGGCGGGCTTTCTTTTCTTCAGATACCATGGTTTTTTGTCTTTGTTCATACTGCGAACTCTTCTAAATCGAATACCCTGTTAATGTCCGGTTTGCGATATTGGGCATTGCCGGTCATCACCTTCAGATTGGGCAGGATGTCGGTAACACCTTCGCCATGCGTGTGACCGCAGAGAACCGTCATCTGTTTTTCCGGACGAGATTCCATTATCTCCTGCAACACATTTCCCGTCGCTTCGGAAGCAAAAAACGGCAGCCAATATGGGCCGGACTGTTTCCCCTCATACCATGCCGCTTCCTGAAACGGTGGTACGTGAGTTAAGACGATAACATGATCGGCCATATCCAGCGCCCGCGGCACATAGATCCGGAAATATTCCGCCGCCTCGTCCGCCAGTTCCTGCATCTTCTCCAGCTTCTGCCCATCATCCAGCATTGCTAGATCCTGGATATATATAAAGTCGCTTATTCTAACTGTCGAATTCTTGTAATCCCCAAGACGGCCGTCCGCCCAGCCTCCGTGTCCGAGAATGGCAACCTGGTCGGCAAGCCTCGCAGCCCCGACTTCAGGTAGCCAGTTCAGGAAGTCAATTTCACTCGCAATATGTTTAACCGTTTCCCGAACAGCGTCTATCTTTCCTCCGTAATAATCATGGTTGCCCAGGCAGAAATACACGGGCACCTGCAGCGACCGGGCCAGTTTCTCCAGGTAATTGCACACGGTTCCCGCCGTGCCGATGTCGCCGGTTACGAGAAGGACGTCAAAAACCTGATCTTTGAGAAATTGCAAATACTTATCGAGCTTCTTATCGTCGAGGAACTCGAGATGGATATCGGTTGTCCAGGCTATTTTCATTTTTTTCCCCTCTACCTGCGGATTCGGCTGAACTCCTGTTGCATAGCACGGCGCTGAGGATACTTTTGTAAAATGGAATTAAGGTAGGTGTCCCACATGCCGGAGTTTTTTAACACTTTCTCATAAATCTCCCTGATATTGAGGGCCACTTCGGCGGCCTTTGCATAATACTTCCGGGTTTTGCGGTTAATTTGTTTCTGAACCTCACTGTCATAGTAAGCGATCATTTTCTGAGGATACTGTTTACAAAGCAGTTCTTTATACTCCCCGGGCTGAATTTGATTTTGATCGACCAGGTTCATTATACGGTCGTATTGTTTTTCTCCGGCATAGATCGCGGCCAGCACCGGTGCGCTGAGCCAGCTGCTTTTCTGCTCCAGCCGGCTCACCATTTTTTCGCGAAGTTCTTCTCGTTTCGGCTCCTTACAATTTTCAAGGATAAATTGATAGCACTTCAGAGTCGGTTCCTCTTCAAATTCCTGGAGAGCATACTCAACCGCCTTTTCGGTATCTCCACGCTTCAGGTAGTAATTTTTAAGATAAATGATGTTATTTATAATCCTCCCTTTACCGTTGTCTATGCCCTGCTGTGCTACTCCGGCCGCTTTATCCTGCTCTCCTTTTTCATAATAAAACATGGCCAGATCATAGTAGTCCATTCCCATTTCAAGGTTATCAGTGCGCAATTTCAGATACGTCTCTTCGTCATCGAGCTCATGAAGGTATATCTCCATTGTTTTGCCGCGGTCGTAGCTGCTTCCGGTCGCTTCGAAACCCTCAATGACCAGTTCCCATTCTTCTTTGGATTTAGCCGCACAAAAAATCACGTCGCGTATGGGATCCGCCAGTCCGGAATTACCCTTTTTATACCATTCCATAAACCTTGAGATAATATCTTTTCGCATCCCGCCTGGAATATCGACTTCTTCATCGGAAAGTATTTCACACATCTCATGCATGTAGTCGCAGCATTCCATTTCATCCTCTTCCGCACCACCGCCGTAAGCATCGAATTCACTGACAATCTCAAGCGCATGATCCATAAGTGTCATCAGTCTCTCATTCTGCACAACAGCCTGATCCACATCTTTCTCATTATCTTTCAGCCAGTTGAGAACCCTTAAGCGGAGGTTTTCATTTCGGCTGACAAGGTCATAAAGCAGTTCCGCCAATTCATCTCTCCCCAGCCCGTCAAGCATCTGTCCCATCTCGCTCTTCACCCGTTCCGCTTTTTCTTCCATACAAATGAAAGACTCGGGGGAGTTGATCCAGGTCAGCCCCAGCGCCACAACATGTTTGCAAATGCCTCCCCAATCATAAGGGCAGGTGCATCGGGTATGAAAAGGCGGGTCAAGGCATATATCCGTCCTGTAGCCGGCCATTCCGCTCCCTGCGATATTGCCCTTTATGATATTGCCGTCACGGATCGGATCCTCGACCATGGCGTGTTCGTAATACTCCTCGCCTCGCTGGAACGACTGCCCGGTCGCCATCTCGCGCAGTATCTCTCTGTCAAGCTTTATATCTGTTGTATTCATAACTTCGATCTTATGCAAAAGAGCTTTTCTCTGTTTATTTATCGTTTGCAGATACCCTGAGAAGAAAAAACGTCCCCTTTTGGGCCCCTTTCAAATGTACAGTTCCACTTTTCAGAGGCAAGTCCATACCATTACCCACAAGTATAAAGCCCCATCCCCTTCTCCGTCAATTTGAATTGTTCTCAGGCGCTTTCCCGCGTTCATAATGCTGAATTATCTGCTTTTCGGGGCGGCATGACTTTTTCGCTCAGCCGAATAACTTTCATCCGGCCGCTGTCCGTCGTTGTCATGTTCTCTTCTATGAGGCCCTTTTCAAGCAGCCTTGCCTTGACCTTGTTGCCCTGCCTGACGCTGATCCCCAGGCGCCTGTACCTGGCCGCAATGCCGCTTTCAGGGTGATTTTTCACATCATCAAGAAAACACCGCTGAACCTCGCTGAGGTTGTTGTCAGCAGCGTGCTCCACGGCATCCGGGCCGGCTTGGGCGGCAGAAGCATTCACAGCAATACTGCCGGTGGT
>PWZK01000158.1 GCA_003567495.1 Candidatus Brocadiaceae bacterium | reverse complement strand
TATCGTGTAAGAAGGGAGTTGCGGGAGTAATTCCAAAAGATTCGCATTGCCATTTCATTTGCAACTCTCTGCATTACAGTGTATTATATACTTTTCGGTCAGGCACTAATTATCTTGTTTTTTGGGCAAAAAGTTGCTGCCTGCACTTGAAAACTCCATCGCCTTCCTATTACACTCTGTCATATCGGGAACCTCTCTTTTTGGTTAAAAGTTGCAGCTTAAACAACTATTATACCAAAAGTTAGGTTCCCGTACAAATGTAATCATCAAAAACGCATGAAATATGCGGATTAGGGAACATGGAAAGGAGGAAGTGCGATGAGGCGAAAAAAGGTGGCTGTTTTAGGAGCGGGTTCTCGCGGATGTAGTTTTGCCGGTCGTATCTGTCAAAGTCGTCTTGCTGAAGTGGTTGCGGTTGCCGAACCACTGGAGGAGAAACGGAACCAGTTTTGTGAAGAATTCAAGATAAAATCTGATCAGGCATATCCCGACTGGCAATCATTCGTTAAAGAGGATTCGCAATGCGATGCGGTTGTGATTACGACCATGGACCGAGACCACGCGGAACCAGCCGTGGCCTGTCTTGATAAAGGCTATGATGTCTTATTGGAGAAACCCATGGCTGTCACCCTGGAAGATTGCCGGGCGATTGAAGCGACACAACGGCGTACTGGCGGGATCGTCGCAGTATGTCATTCAATGCGGTATAACCGTACCACCTGCAAAGCTAAAGAGTTGATCGATTCGGGAGCTATCGGACGGTTAATCAGCCTGGACCTCCTGGAGCCGGTTAAGCCCTGGCACCACGTTACCAGCTATGTTCGCGGCCGATGGGCAAATTCGAAAACTTCTTCATTTATGTTGCTGGCAAAGAGTTGTCACGATATAGATTATTTGGCCTATCTGACTGAAACACCTTGCAATTATGTGTCTTCTTTTGGTTCCTTGACATGGTTTCGACCGGAAAATGCCCCGGAAGGCGCCCCTTTGCATTGCATTGATGGGTGTCCGGCGGAATTTGAATGTCCCTATGCGACCTGGAAGTGTTCTCCCCATGCTGACTTACGGGGCCGTTGCGTGTACCATTGTGATAATGATGCGGTAGATCACCAGGTGGTAATATTGGAGTTCGCCGATGATATTACTGCCACTTTTACCATGACGGCGTTCGGTAAACCGGGAGGCCGGAGGCTGCGCGCCCACGGTACGGAAGGAGAACTTTTGATGTATGGCGCCGAAAATCGGATTGAAGTGCGAAAGTTTCCTGATCGGGCTAACAAAAGCGAACAAAATAATGGCGACACAATAAATTTCGATCTGGCCATGGAAGTCGGTGGACACGGCGGCGGTGATCAGCGGATTACCTTGAACTGGCTGCGGGCATTACACTCTCGCGATCAGTCTTTTATCCTAACAGATGCTCAAGAGTCGCTTCGGACTCATACCATAGTTTTTGCGGCCGAGAAAGCGCGACTGGAAAAAAGGGTCGTGGCAGTTAAGGATGTCTGATTAACATCTTGTTTTATTTATGGTTAACTTAACCCTTTTACCCTGACGTTACGGAAAAATATTTAAAAGGAGAAACCAATGCGAATAAGGAAGGGAAAACCGGAGGATTACTCCATGGTTATGAGTCGTGTTTTACTCAGTTTTTGTGAAAACAACCCCTCTCATCTTCCTTTTGACAACCTCCATCCCGAAACCCGGGGGACCGATGCCAAAAAAATGTCGCAGTGGCTTCTGGCCGAGGAAGACGGAGAAATAGTTGCGGGTATGCGAATAGTGCCACGGACTCTTAAGATAACATCACGAATAAAACTTGAGATATCCGGATTGGGCGATGTGTTTACCTATCCTCCCTTCCGGGGAAAAGGGTTCATGAGGCGTCTTTTGGAAAAAAGCATTGAAGAGTTTGGCAATCAAGGACATGCAATAAACATACTCGGCGGAGACCGTATCCGGTACGGTCGCTACGGCTGGGAAACTGCAGGACATGAACGCAAGCTGCAGCTGGGGCCGCGGATGGTGCGCTTTGAAGAAAAAAACGAACAGGCGTCCGATTTTAAGCGTTGGGATGGAAATGCAGGTGAAGCCCGAAAAATGTATGAAGCCTTTCAGGGGTTGGAGTGCAGAAGCTGCCGTAGTTTCAGCGAACATAGCAAAGCCCTCAGTGCCCCGGACGTAAGGGTCTGGATAAGTGAAAAAGGGGGAGGATTTGCATATGCCGCCCTTTGTAGAAACAGGATTTTGGAATATGCCGGAGATATCGGTCCTTTTGAGAAACTGCTTGTTTTTCTGATCAGACGTTCCAAATTCAGCGTCTCCATTCCGCCGGCCGAGGTCGAAGCACCGCTTGAGCAGCTTTTGGTTTCCCACGCCTCCGGATTTAGCGTTTGTCCCACCGGCATGATACGGATAAACAGCCTGCTGGATGTGCTGAAAGCTTACAAGCAAATACTGGAGCGGCGTCTGGACGGCTGGCACGGTCGGCAGGTTTTGCATATCACCGATTCAGATGAAACTGTGGAAGTTAATTCATCACCTTCCGGCCTTTCTATCAAAAAATACTCTGAAAAGGACTCGAAAGGTCCGTCTGTCCTGGAAGAAACACGCCCCGGCATGGCAAGGGTTCTTTTCGGCCCTTTCCCTCCGTTTTCGGCAAAGAAGGCGATGCCCCCGTTTTTGCGACTTTCACTTCCCCTCCCCCTTTATTTGGGCGGTTTGGACCATGTATGAGCAGGAACTAAAGTCCCTGCTGAGCTCTCATTCACCGGTGCTGGGCATACGACTATTACTGGAAAAAACGGGCGTCCGGCAAGACCCATTATGAAACGCTCCGCCAGCTCGCCCTGAAGTGGGTGAAAATAATGCATGCCATGTGGCGGAGACGAACCAAATATGATGAAAACTCCATATCGCTCAGGCAGAGGCAAAAATCGGCGGCATAAAATGCGAAAAAAGTGTTTTTCCGGAGGGAAATAGAGGGTAAATGAGCCGGTCTGCTTTGTGGCAAAAGGTGTCACCAGATCACAACGCAGCGCTGCCTATGCGGCATAGGCTTTTGAAAAAACCGGGAAAGCACAAAGAACGATCCCGATCCCGATAGCGATATCGATACCGATTTATCGTGAGCCAACGGGTTCGTT
>PWZK01000173.1 GCA_003567495.1 Candidatus Brocadiaceae bacterium | reverse complement strand
ATCGAGATCAGATGTTTCTGATGCCGCCTTCCGTCAGTTTCGGGTCGGACCGAGGCAAGCTTTTGTCAACAGGAGAGATACGGTGGAAAAGCGGCTCTGTATGTGGGTTAGAAGGATGATCTTGCCCCTAAAAAGGCACTCCAAAAAATGGGGGGGGAATGATACTATATTTGCTGCCTTAAGGTCTATCTTCCATTTGCAACCTCCGACTTTTTTGGTTACAATTCTTTCCTCACCTGTGTTGTGGACTTTTGGATAAAAGGCCGCTCTACAGCGTCCTTTTAACAATAATTACATCGTGGGGGGGCTTTTATAAGAATAAGCGATAACTTAATTCAGGGACAAAAATGGAATTTAAGGCAGATTTTGAACGGACTCGCACAGTTTGGAAGCGGTTTTGGGACGGGGAACTGAAGGAGCGTCCGGCTCTCCTGATGGATGTTTCAAACCAGGAAAATAACTCTTTATCTCCACAGGCTCCTCATCCTTACAATCTTGCGGTTAAGCCCTTAACGGAGATTATTGACAAAATCGAACGGTGGGCTGCGTCCCGCCATTTTTTTGGTGATCGGGTTCCCTCTTACAGGGTGACTTTTGCCCCCGACCATTTTGCTTTGTTACTGGGTGCTGATGTAACACATACGGAATATGAAGATGGCAGGTTGACCGGCTGGGTAATACCTTTCCTTGAGAATTATAATCAGGAAATTCGATTCAGACCGGACTGCAAGTGGTATCAGAAAACCGTTGAGTGCGCCAATGCCTTAAGAGAAAGATTTGACGGTCGTATTATTATTTCATGGCCTGCCTTACAGGGTGGATTAGATGCTTTGTCGGCTATCCGTGGCCCGCAGCGTTTACTCATGGATATTGTAACAATCCCGGAAAGCGTCAAGGATGCGCTTTGCCGGATCGATCACGCCAACGGAGAGGCCAGAAAAGCACTGGAAAAGGACTTTGGTGTCGAGCAATTTGGGGCGGTGAGCCGCCATGGTATGTATCATCCCGGCCGGGTAGATATACCCCAGTGTGATTTTTCGGCCATGATAAGCGAGGAGATGTTTCGGGAATTTGCATTGCCTTCCCTGAAAAACGAATGCATCTCGCTGGATGCCGCTGAGTATCATCTGGACGGTCCGGAGGCTATTCACCACCTTGAAGCCATTTGCGAAGTTGATACAATAAAGGTTATTCAGTGGCAGCCTGGAGCGGGGAAAGCCGCCAGCCGGGACTGGTCGACACTATACGACCGTATCGACAATCTTGGCAAGGGACAGATCCGTGGTGCGACTATGAAAGAGGCAATACAACTCTGGAAATGTTATAAGTCCAACTATCTCTGTTTTAACATTGGAGATGTAAAAAGTAGGGCTCAGGCTGAAGATTTTATAGCTGAGTTTCAAAATATATCGAGAGATGAATAACCCGCTGCTTCCATCGGCACAGGGCCGATGGAGAGCTGGTTTTACGAGCATTCGCGCGTAGTGGTTGTTCGTCTTCCCACCGGCGCAGGGCCGGTGGAGAAGTTCTCTACGACACTCTGAAAATCATGATACATGTCTGCCGGCTTTTGTCTCTAAAAGAGATTCGGACAGCCTTATGATACGAACGGCATAATCGACCAGTCGATATTCCAGATCGCATTTCCATTCCTTTGTCATTGGATATTGGGTGTTGCATATTGAATATTCATTCTTTTTCGTATCGTCATTCCTTTACGTGGTTCACTGAGGACTTACCGTGTTTTTTTGCCGACGTCAGTTGCGGCCGTTATTCGCCCATGGCGACATTCATGGCAATCTCCGACCATTCCCACAATCGCTGCGGTTCGTAGCAGACCGTGCTGATATCCTGCAGAACGAACTCAAACGGGCATCCCTGTCTTTCGCAGATTTCCCGCGTTTGGCGCAAATCGTCCTTTACGCGCCCGGGATTCCACGAGGTACCGGCAAGAAAGGCGGGATTCGGGTGGCGCGAAAAAACAAACCGTGAACCTATGGCTTCGGCTCCCCTCTCATGGTCCGCCCAGGGACTCATGGCTATTTTCCGAAGATTTGGAATCCGGCTTACGAGATCTATTCTGTCGTGCAGCGGCTCGCAACATCCGTAATAAACCAGCCCGAAGCGCTCATACCACCTGACGGCATAGTCAAGTTCAAATTCTTTGAAGATTGCCGGCGAAGCGGCCGCAAATATCTGTGCCATGCCGCTGGACCAGATATCCCGGGCTCGAGGTCTATCGGGATCAAAACCGGTGGCAGGCAGTTGGTCGGTATGAGCTCCGGAGCGTTTAACGACGCCCTGGTCGTATCCGAGCAGTCCTTTTTCTTCCAGCTGATCAAGCCGGCCCAGGAAGGCCTCCGTGGTACGGCGCATAATCTCGTGCATAAAATCCGGCTTCACGACAATGTCAGTCAAGACGGCCTCGGCTCCCCGCCACTCCACGATCCTGTCCCACGGGGTAAAACGCGGAAAGTGCCCCTCCATACGCACGCCGAGGATACCGTCAAAAATATCACGAGCCCGCTCTTCCTCCAGCCCGGTAACGGTTTCATCAGGTATCACCTGCGGAGTGCAGATTTTTTCCAGGTCTTCTTCGGTCAGGAACTGGTCTTTATAATGATGGCCGACGATGTTGCTATCGGCATCTGTTACCGCACGTTCCTCAAGAGGCTTAATTCCCAGGTTTTCGCCCAACCCCCGAATAGTTTTCGGAATGCGCACAAACGGCTCAACCACCCTGTCGTCGCTCAGATGCCGCCAACCATAAAGGGTTCGCCGCAGCCTGGTTTCAAGTCTGCGACAGAATTCATCCCTGGTCTTCAGGGTCAGCTCACCGTCCACGTCCATTTCGTGCCAGGGGATGCTGCCGATAAGCAACATCGGCCGCACCGGCTCGAGCCTGTTAAGTGACTTCCATAGTGCAATCTTCTCCTGTTGCTCGGGCAGGGCCGCTATTTCGGCGACACGCCCGGCCAGCTCGCGTAAGATATCAATGTCCTTCCGCCCCATGTCAATCTCCGGATTCATTGGAAACATACCCAAGCAGCCTGTCGGGGAAATCCACAGTCATCCCATCAAATCCCGCCTGCACCGCCCGATGCATTGTCGCCTCCGAGTCAATGCCCCACGCCCTGACTTCAAGTCCCGCGGATTT
>PWZK01000107.1 GCA_003567495.1 Candidatus Brocadiaceae bacterium | reverse complement strand
TTTCCCGGGGCTTGCGCCCCGGGCTACCTGCCTGCCGCGCTGCGGCGCAGGCAGGTGAATCAGTCGGCCCTTCGGGCCTAACGGCAAAGTCTTCGACACGTGTTACTGCCGTTGTCGTTGCCGTAATATTAAAACTTTTTCACGTTGTTTGAAAAAGTTTTAAATCAGACGGCCCTTCGGGCCTGACGGCAAATGAAGCTACGCGACTCTCTGTCGTTGGTTTATGGAACATCCGAGGTAAGCTCAGCCAGCATATCTTCCGGCGGGTTGTTCGGTATGGTTGCTACTTTTTCACCGTCATACTCAAAGATTTCTTCTTCGCCGTCGGTGATTTCGCCGATTATGGCGGCTTTTCCTGTTTTCCGTTGAATCGCTTCAAGCACATCTTCCGCATCTTCCGGCGCCGTCTGCACTATATACCTGCCCTGCGTTTCGCAAATAAGCACTTCTTCGGGCGTTATACCTTCGGTTTTAACGGGCGCCGCCGCCAGGTCAACCTTTGCGCCATAGCCGCCGTATCTTGCCGATTCGCATACGGCGGCTCCTATTCCCGCCGCGCCCAGATCGGAACATGCATGTATTTTGCCGGTTTCAAACGCCGAAAGGGCCGCATCCATGCGTTCACGCTCCTCTGCAAACAACGCCTCGGCCGGCCTCATCTCATCCACCAGCCCCGCCCTGTATAGGGTATCGTTGCCATCGACGCCCGTATCGCCTATAAGAATTATTTTATGGCCTGCGCATTTGGCGGGTTTGGTGAGCGGTTTTGTGCTGACCAGTTTTCCTATTATAGCGACCACGGTCGCCGGCACTATATCCGAGAACGAAGAAGAGAACCCCCCTCCCACTATGAAAACATCCATCACCTCGCACATGTCCCTTATGCCCTTGAGCATCAGGTTCATCCTCTCGCCGCTGGTCATAACGCTGCATTCGCCGCAAGTGCATTTGCCGGAAAATCCGCACTGCCCCACTATCACCTCTTCCTCAATCGGCCTGGTGCCGATAAAGTCCAGGAGAAAGAAAGGCCGTGCACCCATGGCCACCACGTCTCTCATCGCACCGCCCGCTCCGGTTGCGGCAGCATCATAGGGGCGCGGCACGCAAGGTGAGCAGTGGCTTTCCATCTTGCCTACGAAAAGCCCGTCGGTGCCGGGAATCTGAAATACCGCCGCGTCGTCGTCTGCTTCAGGCCCCACAAGAAGCGCCCCCGGCCACGTTCCGGCGACCTGCTCGTTAAGCCGCTTGAACGCATCGAAGTCGATGGCTTTGTCGATGTTATGGTGAAGGTGACAAAAAAGTGCATGCATCAACGCCTTTTCAATTCTGTTCATTTTTTTCTCCTTTTCTCCTTTTGCCTTCTTTGTATTTCCTCGTCGTTGACTTTCGTATCCGCCACAGCTTACATTATTTTTGAGTTTATTTCAAGTTTGCATGCGAGGGAAAGTTCCCTTAAATTTTTGATGGACGCAATGGACAGCATGGAAGCAAACATTGAAAAAAATTAAAAACCGCTCTGTGGGCGCCTAATATCAATATCCAATGTCCAAGGAACGACCGAAGTAAGCGCTGAAAGCGCGATATGTTATAGCCTATGGCGGAGCGCAAGCCCCAAATGGGGCCGAAGCGAAGCCATAGGAGAGGAGATCGTACAAACGGGAGTCCTGAAGGGACGGTATAACCGTGGAGAAGAAAAAGGCTCGCCAGTGATCTGTTGGTGATTATATCGCTCCTGCAGGGCTAAATTGTCCGGGTTGGGAATGAGGACTTCCTTAGCACCTCTCTGCTTATCGCCCCTTCACCGCCGCCCGGCGAAAAATTCTCTCAGCAAACTCAGCCCCTCTTCCGCCAGCACGCCTCCGGTGAAGGCTACGCGGTGGTTCAGCGCTTCCAGTTCCAGCATCCTGACCACCGACTCGCACGCACCGCTTTTCGGGTCGGCCGCTCCGTACACAACGCGCCCTAAGCGTGCATTGACCATGGCTCCGGCACACATACAGCACGGCTCGAGAGTGCAGTAGAGTGTGGCGTCGTTGAGACGCCAGGACTTGCATTTGCGGGCCGCCTCCCGAAGCGCCAGCATCTCGGCATGGGCGGTGGGGTCATTTGTCGTCTCCCGCATATTATGTGCCCGGGCTATGACCCGGCGCTTTCTGACTATTACCGCGCCCACAGGCACTTCGCCCGCTCTCGCCGCTTCGCCCGCCTCTTCCAGTGCCGCCCGCATGTATTTTTTGTCCTCGGCGCGTCCTTCCATAAGATATCACCCGTCCTCTTTTATGTTCTTACAAACCTCTATGCGCGCCATATCGCTGTCATGCTGCATCAGGCGAACTTTGCCCTGTCGCAGGAGTTCCAGCAGGGCAAGGAAAATACCGATTATTCGCGGACGGGATCGGTCGTCCTGGAAGAAACTGAGAAAATCTCTTCCGCCGCCTTCACGCTCGATGGTATCCAGAATTTCCTCCATGTAACGGGCTACCGGCACTTCATCATATCGAATCCGGCGGGGCTGATTCAGCTGAATCTGGCGAACAACCTCCGCGTACGCCGAGACACAATCCCATATATCTATATCGTTCAGGAGTTCATCCACTTCAATCTCTTCCGGCTCGGCCTGATCGACGGGCGGGCGTCTCGGATAAGTTGTGGCCTGGAGGGCGGCCATTTCATCGAGCCGCGTCGCCAGCTGTTTAAACCGCTTATACTCGAGCAGTTGGTGTATCAGATCGTCTTCGGGGTCGTTTTCCTCTTCGGATTCGACGGGATCCGGCAGCAGCGAACGGCTTTTTATATCCATCAGCGTGGCGGCCATAACCAGAAACTCGGCGGCGACATTGATGTCAAACACGCGCATGGCCTTCAGGACGGATAGGTAGCGATCGGTTATTCGGGAGACCGGAATCTCCAGCACGTCCACCTCCTCGCTCTTTATGAGGTGAAGCAAAAGATCAAGCGGACCGCTGAATATGTCCAGCTCCGCACGGAACTCTGCGAGGGACAAGGAAGCCGGCACGGCGTCGGGCGTGTTGTCTCTGTCGATTGCATCGCCGTTACGGTTCATTACCATCGCAGTATTCCCGATTCGTACAAAGCAGAGCGGAAAGATATTCCGGAGATCGGTTCGCCTATGAGTATGACCGGCAGTTCGATTAGGG
>PWZK01000178.1 GCA_003567495.1 Candidatus Brocadiaceae bacterium | reverse complement strand
TATATTCGACTGGAAGATTAGAATCGAGTACTGTAATCACAGTGGCCAACGCCTGCCTGCTGCAGGCAGGTGGTTCACTGAATATTTACACAATTTCTTATCCGCCCGGAGAGTTATCATATGCAAACTGTTGAAATACCGGTGGGTTGCACCCATGAGCGGAAAGTAGAACTGTCCGCCGGGGTTCTGCCCCATCCAAGACAATTGAAGTGGTGGGCAGACGAGTTCAAAGGCTTTATTCACTACGGCCCGAACACCTATAGCGGCAGGGAATGGGGCACCGGTTTTGAGAATGCAGCCCTTTTTAATCCGGGTGATCTCGACACCGGACAGTGGTGCAGGCTCATGAGAGCTGCCGGCATAAGACGTGTTATTCTGGTGGCAAAACACCACGAAGGGTACTGCCTCTGGCAGACAAGATATACCGATCATTCGGTTGCCTCTTCCGCCTGGCGCGGAGGCCGGGGCGATGTGCTCCAGGAGTTGGCCGCATCATGTGAAAAATACGGATTGAGATTGGGTGTCTACCTTTCCCCGGCAGACCTGAACCAGATAGAATCTCCCGGCGGAAGCTACGGAAACGGCAGTGAGTTTACCGAGCGTGTTATCCCACGGAAGGTGGAAGGCCGTCCTTTTAAGGATAAGCGCGCATTCACCTGCGTTGTTGACGATTACAATGAGTACTTTCTCAACCAGCTTTTCGAATTGCTGACCGAGTATGGTCCTATTTATGAGGTGTGGTTTGACGGAGCCAATCCCAGGCCTGGTACGGGACAATCCTATAACGAAAACATATGGTATGAGATGATACGTAAGCTGGCGCCCGATGCCGTTATATTCGGCGGCCCGGATGCCCGATGGTGCGGCAATGAAGGAGGCAGGACCAGGGAAGGTGAATATAATGTCATACCGCTGACTGTTGCGCCCGGCTCCGCCGCCTGGCTTCATGATATCGATGCAAGGGAAAAGAACATCGCCGGCCGAGACAGGATAACCGAAGAGACCAGGTATTTCCATTATTGGCCGGCTGAGACCAATACATCCATACGCCAAGGCTGGTTCTGGCGCAATGATGATGAGCAGCGGGTAAGAAGCGCCGATGATGTGTTTGATATCTATGAGCGCTCCGTCGGTGGAAACAGCCAGTTTCACCTGAATATTCCGCCCAATACTCTGGGGCGGTTCTCAGACAGGGATGCCGAAGTGCTCCTTGAGGTCGGCCGCAGGATAGATGCGGTTTACGGCGTCAGCCTGCTGGAAGATGGTAAAGCTTCCGTCGGGAATGTTCTCGACGGCGGCACGGAAACCTGGTGGCAGGCCCCGGCGGCGGAGGCAACTCTGGAGGTCACATTGCCGGAGGAAAGGACCGTCAACCGTTTTATGATAATGGAGGCCATTGCACACAGGGGCGAGAGAGTTGAAGAGCATTACCTTGAGGCACGGGTTGACGGTTCATGGATACGGGTGGCGGATGGCAAAACCGTCGGTCATAAGAGGATCCTGCGTTTCCCGCAGGTTTACGCCGATGCCTTCCGGCTTACTATAACCAGATCACGCCTTGCACCTTCTGTTGCACATGTATCGGCACATTATTATGACGAGCCGCCCAAACCCGTGGTGATAAGACGTGACGCGGAAGGTATGATTACAATGGGGGTGGGGCTCAGCTTTGCCTGGAACTATCACGGCACGGCCGATCAGTCTCAGGATATACACTACACACTTGACGGCACCGAGCCGTCAATCGACTCCGCCATGTACAAGGGGCCTCTGGAGATGCCCCTTGGCGGTTTTATCAGGGCCAGGGCTATTGCAGGTGAGAGAGAAGGTGCTGTAAGTGAGAGCCGCACAGGCATATTGCGGGCGGGCTGGAAGGCCCGGGATTCGGAAGGCCGGGTGGAGGAGCCGGCAAGGGTATTGGACGGCAATATCCGCAGCCACTGGATTTCTAAAGAGGCTGCACCGGGAACCCACAGCCTGACAATAGACATGCGGCGGGAATATCTGATATCGGGATTCACTTATGTCCCAGCCGCCCCGGAGGCTTTTATCGAATCTTATGATGTAATGATCCGTCGTGACGGTGAAAGCTGGGAGCCCATTCACCGGGGAAGCTTTGGAAACATACGTAATGATCCCGGCCCGAGAACGGTCTTTTTCGACAATGCGTTCAAAGCCCGTTATATGAGGCTGTCGAATCTGGTGGCACCGGGCGGCCTGACAATGGTGGGAGCGGCGGAGATAGAGGTGCTGGGGGTTACCGGCCCGGCCGAGCCGGGTAATGGAGCCGGTTAACCCTTATTGTGTCATAGTTGGTAGGTCACTGTTATAAGAATGACGGACGCAGCCGTTTTCCCCTAAGGGGAAAGCTGCTGCGTCTTCCTGCTGACGGCCAATGCCGCAAGTTTAGTGCTCTGTTTCATAAAGACGCTTCCATATGGACCACCCGGGAATGTCGGCGTTCCCGGGGATGAGAATCGAGCCATGCAACCATCAAAATACGTCACCGATATGAATGGGGCATGCTCCAACTCGGTTTACTGAACACTTACTTTTAAAGGGGGAGATTCATATGACAAGGCATTGGAAAACAATAGTTTTTGTTTGTTGTTTGGCTCCGGCATTGTTTGTCGCCGGATGTGAGAATTCAGAAAACCCGGCTTCAGATCCGGAAAAAGCCGAGCCTGCCGCCCAACTGCACGGCGTGTGGAAAACGCAGTGGAGCGATGATGAGGTTCAGTTCTTCCACGTCGGCGCCGCCGGCGGAGAGCTTCCGGAAAGCATGCTGCGGGTGGAGTTGGTGACGCACAAAAAAAACGGCGAGCTGACAGTCCACGATCAGCTCATGGTCGTGATCCCGGGCGGCACGGATGAAAAGCCCATTCTGAGCGCTGCCGCCTTAGAAAGGGATTCCTTTGCCAAAATGCAAGAAGAAGGCTGGGATCCTGAGGCTGCCGGAGATTTTTTCCTGTATGTCTACCGCATGGATGGAGAAAAACTATTTTTACGCGGCGTCGATCGGCGAGAAAAGCGCAGATTGATCGAGGCGGGCGAAGCGGAAGGCAAAATCATGGAGCCGGAAGGACGGTTCACATGGGTCAGGATAAGGCTTACGGCGCCGACCGATAAACTGTCGGAGTTTCTGGTTTCTCCGGCAGCCGATTCC
>PWZK01000039.1 GCA_003567495.1 Candidatus Brocadiaceae bacterium | reverse complement strand
TACCTCATCGTATCCCGCTTCTGCGAGATCGACCTTCACCCCGACAGTGTTTCGAACATCGAGATGGGCTATATTTTTGAAGAACTCATACGCCGCTTCAACGAGGCATCGAACGAAGAAGCCGGCGACCATTTCACCCCGCGAGAAGTCATCACACTTATGGTCCACCTCCTGTTCAGCCCCGACAGCGATATACTCACTACTAAAGGCATCGTCAAAACACTCTACGACCCGGCCTGCGGAACGGGCGGTATGCTTTCGGTCTCCGAAAGATACTTGCGAGAACATAACCCCGACGCTTATCTGGAAGTGTTCGGGCAGGACTACAACGAGCAGTCCTACGCCATATGCGGCTCGGATATGATGATCAAAGGACAGAACATCGAACATATAGCCTGTGACGATATCTTTACAGACGACAGTTTCCCGGACAAAAACTTCGATTACATGCTGGCCAATCCACCTTTCGGCGTGGAATGGAAGCCGCAGGCGGACGATATCAAGCGCGAGCACGAGCAGCGCGGGTTCGAAGGACGTTTCGGGGCAGGACTGCCGCGTATCAACGACGGATCGCTGCTGTTCCTTCAGCATATGATCAGCAAGATGAAAACCCCGGATCAGGGCGGAACGCGCCTGGCCATCGTGTTCAACGGCTCGCCGCTCTTCACCGGCGGCGCGGGCTCGGGCGAGAGCGAAATACGTCGCTGGATCATCGAGAACGACTGGCTCGAAGCCATCGTCGCCCTGCCCGATCAGCTTTTTTACAATACCGGTATTCACACCTACCTGTGGGTAGTCACCAACCGGAAACAGCCGCACCGCAGGGGCAAGATACAGCTTGTTGACGCGACAAGCTTTTACAAAAAAATGCGCAAATCGCTCGGGAATAAACGCAACGAGATCGGCGGGGAGCAGTGCGAAGAAATCATGCGTATTTACGGCATGATGGATGATGAATGCGAAGCAGGCAGCGAAGAAATCCGGGTTTTCGACAACGAGGATTTCGGCTACCGCCGCATCACTGTGGAACGTCCGCTTCGGTTGAATTTCCAGGCCACACCAGAACGTATCGAACGCCTGAAAGAAGAAAAGGCGTTTCTGAATCTTGCAAAAAGCAAAAAAAGAAAACCGGACGCCAAGGAGCAGGAGATCAAAGACGGAAAAGAAAAACAACGTCAGTTGTTGGAGATAGTTGCTTCGCTCGATCCCGACAGAGTGTATAAGAACCGTGATGAGTTCGAAGCGGAGTTAAAAAGTGCCTTTGAATCCGCCCGCATGAAAGTGCGCGCGCCGCTCAGGAAGGCTATTCTTTCGGCCTTGAGCGAACCGGACGATACCGCTGAAGTCTGCACCGACTCCAAAGGCCGCCCGGAGCCGGACCCCGAGCTGCGCGATTACGAGAACGTGCCGATGAAGGAAGATATCGACGAGTACATGGAACGTGAGGTGCTGCCGCATGTGCCGGACGCCTGGGTGGACGACTCAAAAACGAAGGTCGGCTACGAGATCAATTTCAACCGCTACTTTTACGAATACACACCGCCGCGGCCGCTTGAAGAGATCGAGGCCGACCTGAAGAAGATTGAGGATGAAATCGCCCAGGCAATTCTGTAGGGGCGAAACATCTTTCGCCCCTACGGTGTCGTTTGAGGTGATTAACGAATGGAAAAACAAAAATATCCAGAATATAAAGACTCCGGCATTGAATGGCTGGGAGAGGTGCCGGAGCATTGGGAGATCGATCGGCTTAAATGGGTTCTTTCCAGTTTGGAAAGTGGACAAAGAGAGAGTGGCATAGATTGGGAAACAGATCACCTTAGCATTGGCGGAGAGCATATAGGATGGCAAGGTGAGTGGCTACTCAATACCCCTCGTTATCTTTCCGATAATTACTATAATGAAATGAAAAAAGGATGGATTCTTGAGGGTGATGTGCTGCTTGTAAAGGACGGAGCCACTATTGGGAAAACAGCTCTCGCTTGTGATAAATACCCGCAAAATTCGGCAGTGAATGAACATGTCTTTATTTTGCGCCCTTCTCCTGCTTGTGATTCTGCTTTTCTGTTCTATTTTATTCAATCAAAGCCTGGACAGGAACAGATATTATTAGAAATACGTGGGGCAGCCCAACCAGGTTTGAACACGCATTTTATAGATGTCCTTATGTTTTCTCAACCAAAATTAAACGAACAAGGCGCCATCGCCGCCTACCTCGACCGCGAGACGGCGCGGATCGACGGGTTGATCGAAAAGAAGCAGCGGCAGATCGAACTGCTCAAGGAAAAGCGCACCGCGCTCATCAGCCATACCGTCACCAAAGGACTCGACCTTGACGCCCCGATGAAAGACTCCGGCATTGAATGGCTGGGAGAGGTGCCGGAGGAGTGGGAGGTAAAAAGGCTGAAATATGGCGTCAATCTCATAAACCAGAAAGTTGATGGTAGTAACTCTAATCTCCCTTACACAGGTCTCGAACACATAGAATCTTGGACGGGAAAACGAGTGAAATCCAATGAGAACACAAACGAGGGCCAAGCGAACCTTTATCAGCAAGGAGACGTACTATTTGGGAAGCTACGCCCCTATCTGGCGAAAGCCTACGCGGCCAGAGAAGATGGCTTATGTACGGGTGAATTGCTTGTACTTCGTCCAATTTCATTACTCCAGCACTTTTTACTAAAATTATTTATTAACTCCTACTTTCATTTCAATTGTCAATTCATCTACTTATGGAGCAAAAATGCCGCGCTCAAATTGGGAGTTTATTGGTAATGTACCCGTTTTGGAACCACCACTCAAGGAACAACGCGCCATCGCCACCTACCTCGACCGTGAGACGGCGCGGATTGATGGTTTGGTTGAGAAGGTACAGGCTTCCATCGAGCTACTGCGCGAATACCGCACGGCTCTTATTTCCGCGACGGTGACGGGGAAAATCAATGTTCAATGAACAATGATCAATTTTGATAATTGATAATTGATAATTGAAAAGGGAGATTGAATAATGCTGAAACACCACACTGAAGCCGCATTCGAATCCGCTATCGAACATTACCTTATCGAGGAGGGCGGATACGTCCCCGGTGATCCGAAGGGGTTCGATACCCACCGCGCCCTTTTTCCAGCCGAAGTGATCGAGTTTATTAAAAAAACGCAGCCGGATAATTGGGCTTACCTGACCG
>PWZK01000306.1 GCA_003567495.1 Candidatus Brocadiaceae bacterium | reverse complement strand
CTTCCTCATATATGTATCCCCAACTGGACGACTTCTTCGAGTTCAGGCTCGTTTCAAACGCTGAACTTAATGTTGAGATCGATCATAAAAGGGGTATGAGTCTGGTCTGCGGAGTAGAACACGAATATGAGTCCTCCGCCGGCACGGCAGCCCGGAACTGGGACTTTCGATATTATGCCGGCTTTTCCATAGCATTTTGACTTTTCCTTTTCATTATCACGGAATCTTTACTAACAAGGAATTTTTCATAATCATGTATAAAAGTGCTATCTGTCATCTGCATTCCATCTTTGAAGGTAATGCATCAACTATGTCCGGTTTCTGCCATGAGGCAAGCAAATTCGGAATAGATGTGGCCTGGATCTCTGATCACGATATCTGCTTTCTAAGAGATGATAAGTATTGGCTGGATTTTGATCATGGCTATTCCTGCGAGACTATCCGCAGCCCTGCACGTTGTAAGATCATCAAGACCGATAGCAATTCTCTGATGCTTGAAACTGCATCTTCCGGGGGCGATTGGCAAGGAGGTTGTTTTAAAATCCCGCTTGTTGGCTTGCAATGCCCGCCGATTTTGGCGCGCCCCAATCTGTTTTTTAAGTTTAAATCGGATATCGGCCCGCAGGAAGAAGAACGGAGATTGTTTTTCCGCCTCCAACTTGGTCAGGTCCCGCCCGAATACTATTATAACCACGCACTGAAAAGAGGCTGCTCCCATCGTCATATTGCAACGACTCTTTTTACCCCGGCATAATCCTGCAAGCCGTGAATTCCGTTTTTACCCTCATAATTACGTGATTTGGATGCGCCGTTGCGTTATAATATCCATCCGGAACTGTGCAAAGACCATTCGTCCATTTTGTGACTACGGGGGGAGTTGCTTTTATCGAACTCTATCCGACAACAGATATCGCGGCATATGGGAAATGAGATTTTCACAATCGGCCATTCTAACCATGAATACAGCAAAACGGACATTTATCCGGCCCTGCAGCGCACTTTCGGCTACACCAAATTCCGTCCCCATCAGGAGTCCGTGGTCAAAGCTCTGCTGGAGGGCAGGGATGCTCTGGTGGTCATGCCGAGCGGTGGCGGTAAGTCGCTGTGCTACCAGCTGCCGGCGGCCCTGATGCCGGGTACATGCGTGGTTGTCAGTCCACTGATCGCACTTATGAAAGATCAGGTCGACGGCGCGGCGTCCAACGGGCTGCGGGCGGCATGCTTCAACAGCTCGATGGATAACATGGGGCGCCTGAGTGTGCTGGAGCGATTGAGCAGGCGCGAACTTGATCTGCTCTATATATCGCCCGAAAGGCTTGTCATGGACACGTTTCGGGGCGAGCTAAAACGATCTGACATATCTTTTTTTGCGATAGATGAGGCGCATTGCATTTCGGATTGGGGGCATGATTTCCGCCCTGACTATCTTGACCTTTCAAATCTAAAGACAGAGTTTCCGCGAACTCCGGTTGCTGCGTTTACCGCGACCGCAACACCGCCCGTGCGGCGTGATATAGCCGTTCGCCTTGGGCTGAAAAAACCGCATGAAGTCCTGGCCTCTTTCAACCGCCCGAATTTTTTCTACCAGGTCGTTCCCAAACGGGAAGCTGTGTCGCAGATACTCGATTTTATCAAAGAGCGCCCTGATGAGTCGGGGATCGTCTATCGCACGACACGCAAAGATGTCGATTCAACCGCCGATTTCCTGCTGGGAGAGGGGATAAACGCTTTACCTTACCACGCGGGACTTGATAAGCTTGATCGACAGAAGCATCAGGAGGCTTTCTGCGGGGGGGAAGTGGATGTGATTGTGGCTACCGTTGCATTCGGTATGGGAATTGACAAACCGGACGTGCGCTATGTTATTCACGGAGATCTGCCCAAGAACCTCGAGAGCTATTATCAGGAGACGGGCAGGGCGGGGCGCGACGGACTGCCGGCTCACTGCCTTCTTCTGTTCAGCGAGGGTGACGCTCATAAAATAAGGTATTTTATCGATCAGACCGAGGACGCACGACAGCAGAGGCTGGAGCAGGAAAAGCTCAGCCGGATGATAAGATTCGGTTCGATCAATCTGTGCAGGCGACGCCATTTGCTCGGCTATTTCGGTGAGGACTACGGGAAGGAACGTTGCGGCTCCTGCGATATCTGCACCGAGCAGGTGGAACGCACCGACGCTACGCGGGATGCGCAAATTGTCATGTCGGCCGTGTTTCGAACCGACGAGAGGTTCGGTATAAGCAAAATCGTAGATATTGTGGCGGGTGCTGATACAAAAGATGTAAAGAGGCTTAATCTCGATGAAGTGAATACATACGGCGCCGGCGGGGACAGGCCGAGAAAACACTGGCGTCATATCATCGATGAACTGATCGGGCAACAATGTCTGATCCGCACCCAGGACCGGTATCCTGTCCTGCGTCTAAGCGACAGGGGAAAGGAGGTGCTGTTTGACAGGCGGAAGTTTGAGGCTATGCGGTGCGATTCCGATTTCAGCAAGCCGGCATCGGCCGCCGGGGATGGGGGTGATATGTCCTATGATTTCGCGCTGTTTGACGAGCTGAGAAAGATACGCAGGGAGCTGGCCGATGAAGCCGGCATGCCGCCATTTACGATTTTTCACGACCGAACATTGAAGGAAATGGCGTATTTTTACCCGACAACGCCTGATGAAATGCTTGGGATAACGGGGGTGGGGGAGGTCAAGCTGAAGAACTACGGAGATATTTTCACGGGAGCCATCGAAAAATATCTTTCGCAAAATCCGGAGATAGAGCCACTTGCCGGAAAAGCGCGCCGTGGCATAAAAACATGGCAATCAAAAAGGTAAGCTTTTAACCACATTGCCAAGCGGAGATAGAAAATGTCTTTCAGAGAAAGTTCTCCTAACCCGGACAAGCCGGAATCTGGAATTAAGACCTCCTGTCCGGCAACTCACTTGCAATCGCTTCGTTGCCTTGTATAATAAGAATTTTGGCATGGAGGATTGTTTCATGGAAACGGAAAAATACCTGAATCGCGAATCCACGCTGTTTCTTGAGAGCGATACCAAGAACGGTGTGCTCTGTGAAATGATCGACACTCTCTGCAGGCAGCACGGGGGGCTCGAATTTAACGACGTCATGGAGGCGATATTAAGGCGTGAGGAGATGCTCAGTTCCCGGATCTCCGAGCGTATAGCGTT
>PWZK01000067.1 GCA_003567495.1 Candidatus Brocadiaceae bacterium | reverse complement strand
GAGGCGGGTGAGTGGGCCCTTCGGGCGTTAAGGACAATTACGAATGAGAAATATCCTATATTCAATGACAAAGCAACGACGAAGTAAGCGCTTGAAGCGCAATATGTTATAGCCTGTGGCGGAGTGAAGGCCCCGAATGGGGCCGAAGCGAAGCCACAGGGCAGGTAACGCGTGCAATACACGAGTTCTGAAGGGAGGGTATAGCCGTGGAGAAAAAGGCGCGCCGGGAGCATGTAGATCATTATGTCGCCCCTACAGGGCTACGCTGTCCGGGCATCGGTTTCCTATGGCTTCGCTTCAGTCCGTTGGACCTGCGCTTCGCCATAGGCTTTAGCATGATGCGCCGTTGGCGCTGAAAGAAGTTGCGTTTTTATTTTCTGAATTTTGATATTATAATTTTGAATTTATTTGGAACTTGAGATTTTGAATTTGTAATTTTCTCTGCGTATGCACTGTACTGCGCCGAAGGCGCCCCATTCTCAGAGCGAAGTCTCCGAAAACGCGTATGCGCTTAATATCACGACATCGACAAAGAATTGTCGATGTACTAAAAAAATGATGTCGTTTGCCGTTTAGTCGTAGCCGTTGTCGTGGTCGTTTTATTAATTCTTTTTCAAGCGAAGTCTTGAAAAAGAATTAGTTTTCTCAAGATAGTCATCGACCTTTTCAGCACAGCGCACTCCGTCGGCGATGGCGTGAACCACCAGGCTTGCTCCGCGCCACATGTCGCCGGAGACGAATAGCCCGGGGTGGTTTGTCATGAAATTTTCGTCCCGCGCAATGAACCCTTGCGCGTCGCGCTTGATATCCAGATCTTCTACCAGCGTGTTTTCCCCGGGGCCGGTAAATCCCATTGCAAGCAGCACGAGATCCGCCTCTGTCGTGTGCCGGGAGCCCGGTTTTTCGCTAATCCGGGGGCCGGCTTCGGTTTTTTCCCACTCGACCTCAACGCATTCCAGCGCTTTGACCCGTCCGTGCGAGTCGCCTTTGAAGGCCTTTGTGGAGACCGACCACCTGCGCCGCGCGCCCTCTTTATGGCTGCTTGAGACGCGCAGCGTGCCCGGCCAAAGCGGCCAGGGTCTCTCCGGCGTGCGCCTTTCAGGCGGTTTAGGGAGTATTTCAATTTGCGTAACCGACCCCGCCCCCTGTCTTAAAGCGGTTCCAATGCAGTCGCTTCCGGTATCGCCTCCGCCTATAACGACCACCCGTTTGTCTGCGGCGGTTATATCGCAGTCTCCTATGGGCTCACCCGCTATGCGCTTGTTTTGCGCGGTGAGATAGTCCATGGCCATGTGAATACCCTCCAGATCCCGGCCCGGCACATCAAGGTCACGCGGCCTGCGGGCGCCGCCTGCGATCACTATAGCGTCGAAGCGGCCTTTCAGGTAGCGACCGGAGACATCTTCCCCGCCTTTAACCGCGCATTCAAAAACGACTCCCTCGGCTTTCATAAGATCGATCCGGCGGTCGATAACCCATTTTTCAAGTTTGAAGTCCGGGATTCCGTAGCGCAGTATGCCGCCGGGGCCGACATCGGTTTCATAGACGGTCACGCGCCATCCGCAGCGGTTAAGCACTTCTGCACACGCCAGGCCGGCGGGGCCGGAGCCGAGAACGGCCACTTTTTCTTTTTTTCTTTCTTTCGGCGGATGCGGTTTCATATAACCGCACTGCCAGGCTTTTTCGATGATTTCCAGCTCGATAGGCCGGATGGCGACGGGGTCGTCGTTTATCCCCAGCACGCATGCGCTTTCGCAGGGAGCCGGGCAGACGCGGCCGGTGAATTCAGGGAAGCAGTTTGTGCTAAGGAGCACTTCCAGCGCCTCGCGCCACCTGCCTGCATGTGCCGCCTCGTTGAACTCCGGCATGATATTACCAAGAGGGCATCCGCTTGATGCACTGTGGCAAAATGGCACGCCGCAGTCCATGCAGCGAGCGGCCTGGCGGCGGATCATATCTTCTTCTGGCGGCAATTCCACCGCGCTGTAATCTTTCACGCGTTCCGCCACCGGCCGATGGGCCGGATCTTCGCGCGCAAACAGAAGAAACCCCCGGTCTTTTTCCTCTTTAAAATTATTATCCATATTTGACTCCCTGAGCCTTGGTTCAATATCTTCTATATCCATGCGGCCTGATGTTTTTTTGTATTATAGCAAGGATTTTACGGCTGTTTCAGGGCAACTCGTACTTTATTGAGATTTTTGGTGAACTTTCGTGCGCCGTTTTTTTTCTATCCTAAATTTTACTGCAAACCAATAAGAATCGTTGTAACGCTAATTTCGATAATTATTTAACAGACAATGTTGAATGACGGCCTTTAAAATTTAGGCTACGGGGCACACTTTGATGAAATGCGCCAGCGTGTGTTCCCAGTTTTCAAGCAGCCTCTTAGCGCGGCTGCTTCCGGTATGGTTGAGATGGCGCTTTATCAGCTTGCGAAGCGCCTTTTCATCATCCGGATCCGATACGTTTTCCAGGTCGATCATTTCAAGGTTACACCGGCTGTCGAAAAGCCCGTCTTCGTCGTAAACATATGCTATGCCGCCGCTCATTCCCGCGCCGAAATTAACGCCCGTCTCTCCAAGTATCACCGCGATGCCGCCGGTCATATACTCGCATCCGTGGTCGCCTATACCTTCGGCAACGGCGCATGCGCCGCTGTTTCTTATGGCAAACCTCTCACCTGCAAGGCCGCAGCAGTAGAGTTCCCCGGAGGTTGCGCCGTAGAGCGCAACATTGCCGGCGATTATGTTTTCCTGCGGCTCGTAGGCGGCATCCTTATAAGGACGCACTATAATTCTTGCACCCGAAAGCCCCTTCCCGAGGTAATCGTTCGCCTCGCCCTCCAGGGTGAGCGTCATGCCGGGGCTGCAAAATGCGCCGAAGCTCTGTCCTGCAGCTCCTTTGAAGTCCAGCTTAATTGTATCGTCCGGCAGCCCCGCCTGTCCGTATCGGACGGCTATGACGTTTGATATTATCGTGCCGACCGTGCGGTTGACATTACGCACCGGCCGCTTAACTCGCACGGGCAGGCGTTTTTCTATTGCTTCTTTTACTTCGGGCATGATATCGTAGTCGAGAGATTTTTCAAGGCCGTGCTGCTGCTTTTGGGTGCAGCGTTTCGGGCCGCATTCGGGGCCGTCTGGTTTAAGAATTCCGGAATAGTCGAGCCCCTGTTTTTTCCAGAAATCGACGGCCTCGTTCATACCGAGCAGCTCGCTGCGTCCTATGAGGTCGTCGAAGCTTCGCACGCCCAACTTTGCCATAATTTCTCTTGATTCACGGGCGATCATGTGGAAGAAATCAACCAGATGTTCCGGTCTTCCGCCGAACCTCTTGCGCAGCTCCGGGTCCTGTGTGGCGATGCCTACCGGGCAGGTGTTTTTATGGCATTTTCGAACCATAACACAGCCGCAGACCACCAGTGCGGCGGTTGAAATGCCGAACTCTTCGGCCCCCAGCAGCGCAGCTATTACGATGTCTTTGCCGGTTTTGATCTGCCCGTCAACCTGCAGCCTGACGCGGCTGCGAAGGCGGTTCTGCGCGAGTGTTTGCCTGGTTTCGGCGAGTCCTATTTCCCACGGGATGCCGGCGTGTTTTATCGATGAGAGCGGCGATGCGCCGGTGCCGCCGTCATATCCGCTGATAAGTATCATATCGGCATGCGCTTTTGCCACGCCGGCCGCCACGGTTCCGACACCGAGACAAGAGACCAGCTTGACGGATATTCGCGCTTTCGGGTTTGCGCATTTGAGATCGTAGATAAGTTGTGCGATATCTTCTATGGAATAGATATCGTGGTGAGGCGGTGGCGAGATAAGCGTAACCCCTGGGGTGGAATGGCGCACCTTTGCGATAACTTCATCGACTTTATATCCGGGCAATTGGCCGCCTTCGCCGGGTTTTGCGCCCTGGGCGATTTTTATCTGCAGGTCGCGTGCGTTGGCCAGATACTGGGCGGTTACGCCGAACCTGCCGCTTGCTATCTGCTTTATGGCGCTGCACAGCGAGTCTCCACCGGGCAGCGGCAGGTAGCGTTGCGGGTCTTCGCCGCCTTCTCCGCTGTTGCTCATGCCGCCTATGCGGTTCATGGCGATGGCGAGGGTTTCATGTGCTTCGCGGCTTATTGAACCAAAAGACATAGCGCCGGTGACGAATCGTTTAATTATGGATTCTTCTTTTTCGACTTCTTCGAGCGGGATCGGCTGTCCGGTTTTGAACGAAAATAGCCCGCGCAGAGTGCTATGCCTGCGAGACTGGTCGTTTATCATTTCGGCGTATTGCCTGTAGCGCCGGTAATCGTTCTCGCGTGCGGCTCTTTGCAGCGTATGGATTGAATCAGGATTCCAGAGGTGACGTTCGCCGTCGGTGCGGACGCTGTAGCGTCCGCCGGATGGGAGCAGTGCCGTTTTTTGTTCGGGCGCGCCGTTGGCGAGCCGGTGGCGCGCCCGCGCGTCGGCGGCTATTTTATCTATTCCGATCCCCCCGATACGCGAAGCGGTGCCTTCGAAATAGCGATCGATCAGTTCTTTGCTCAGGCCCACGGCCTCGAAGATCTGCGCGCTGCGGTAGCTGCGCAGTGTGGATATTCCGCTTTTGGACATCACTTTCAAAAGCCCCTTACAAAGCGCTTTTATGTAGTTTTCGATTGCTTTTACGGTCCCTGTTTTCTGCGACAATCTGTCTTCGGCCGCCAGGGCTGCGACGGACTCGAAGGCCAGATAGGGGTTGACGGCACTGGCGCCGTAGCCCAGGAGCAGTGCCAGGTGCATGACTTCACGTATTTCGCCACTTTGGACTATCAGCCCGACGGGTGTTCGAAGGCAGCTCTGAATCAGGTGTTTATTGACCGCGGATACGGCGAGCAGCGCGGGGATTGGCGTCATATCGGGCGGCAGATCGCTGTCACTGAGCACGAGTATATTTTTCCCGTCTCGCACGGCCGCATCTGCCCGGCTGCATAGCTCCCCTACGCTTTTCCTGAGGCTTTCTCCGTCGCCGTTGCAGGGGAATGCCATGGGCAGCGTATCACACTCAAAATCATCGAGATGCAGCGTCCTGATCCGCTGAAGGTCGTTATTGGAGAGCACGGGATGTTTGAGTTTGATAAGGCGAGCGTGGCCGGGAGCCTCGGAGAGAATGTTATCGGAAATCCCTATAAACGTCATAAGTGACATGACCAGCTCCTCGCGGATTGGGTCGATGGCGGGGTTGGTCACCTGGGCGAAGAGCTGTTTGAAATAATGGTAGAGCAGCTGCGGTTTTTCTGACAGCACAGCCGGCGGCTCATCGTTGCCCATCGAGCCGGTGGGCTCGGCGGCATCGGAGGCCATCGGGACAAGTATGTTTTTCAGATCTTCCCGCGAGTAGCCGAAAAGTTTCTGTCTGTGCAGGAGCGATTTTTCAGGTTTTACGCCGGATACGGCGTCGTAGAACCCCCGGATGGAAATTTTGTTTTCACTGACCCATCTTCGGTAGGGGCGTTTTCTGGCAAGGCGCATTTTGATCTGCGTGTCGTTTTCGACTAAGCCGGTATCGAGGTCGGCGAGCAGCATTTGTCCGGGGCGCAGAGCCCCTTTAGTTTTGACGCGGGACGGCGCAATATCGAGCACACCTGTTTCCGAGGCGAAGACTACGAATCCGTCATTGGTTATGGTATATCTGCCCGGGCGCAGTCCGTTTCGGTCGAGTATGGCGCCCACTTTCCGCCCGTCGGAGAATGCCACCGCTGCGGGGCCGTCCCAGGGTTCCATAAGCCCGGCGTGATATTCAAAGAAGCCGCGCAGGTCGGGGCCGATGGGATATTTTTCGCCCCACGCCTGCGGCATCAGCATAAGCATCGAATGTTCCAGCGTGCGTCCCGAGCAGGCCAGCAGCTGGAGTGCGTTATCCAGGCATGCGGAGTCACTGCCGGTTTCGTCCAGGACGGGCAGAATTTTCTTTATATCCTTTCCGAACAGGTCCGATTTCAGGTTATTTTCACGGGCGCGCATCCAGTTGATGTTGCCCCGTAGTGCGTTTATTTCGCCGTTATGTGCCAGAAGGCGCAGCGGCTGAGCCAGTTCCCATGTCGGAGCGGTGTTTGTGCTATAGCGCTGATGCGCGACCGCCATTGAGCCGGCAAGCCGTGTGTCGGATAGGTCCGGGTAGAAAGCGGCAAGCTGCGGCGCCAGCATAAGCCCTTTATATACGATTGTGCGAGAAGAGAGGCCCGGGATATAGCATTGGATGCGGGCGCTGAATGTGTTTTTTTCTATAACGCGTCTGAGCACGTATAATTTTCTTTCGAGCGCATCGCCCGATGATTTTGACGAGACGAAAAACTGCCATATATAGGGCATATGTTTGCGCGCGCTGCTTCCGAGCGCATTAGGATCGACGGGCACCCGGCGCCGGCCAAGTAGGTTAAAACCTTCCGCGGCTACCTGTTTTTCTATAAATTCCCACGTATCAGGTGACGCGTCGGGATCCTGGTGGAGAAAGGCCGTCCCCACGCCGTAGTCGCCCGGCGGGGGAAGCGGGACGCCGTGTTTTTGCATTTCACCGCGCAAAAACGCATCAGGGATTTGAAGCAGAAGCCCGGCCCCGTCTCCGGTGTCGGCATCTGCTCCGGCGGCGCCGCGGTGCTGGAGATTGACGAGGATTTCTATTGCCTTTTGAACCAGCTCGTGTGAAGGTTTGGCGTTCAGTTCGGCCAGAAACCCGACCCCGCATGAGTCGTGTTCATTTGCAGGGTTATAAAGTCCGGCGGGCCGAAGCCGTGTGCAAAGCGTTCCGGCACAGGATTGCCTTTGCCTCCGGGAAAGTTCGCCCGGGCCCCGGCGACGGCCGGCGGTGTTTTTCTTTATGCTCATGATTTTAGTGTTGCTAATGGTAAAAAAAGGTGCATTTTTGCGCAAAAGCCGCGCAATTTTTGTGCATTTTTTAATAATAGCTCCATCTCAATATTATATATGCAATATCCATGCCGTATATCACTTTGAGCGAGCCGGATTGTCGTGCCCGGCGGGATTGAACCCTTTTTTTTAAAAGAGTGGGCAGGAGATCATGTCAGTCCGGGCGATCATGCGGGTTATAGGTCGTATAGGCCCTCGATATGCTGACACTAACAACAAATTGTTAGTGTACTAAAAAAACAAATATCCAATGTCCAGGGAACGACCGAAGTAAGCGCTGAAAGCGCGATATGTTATAGCCTATGGCGGAGCGCAGGCCCCGAATGGGGCCGAAGCGAAGCCATAGGGTAGGTGAAGCGCGCAAAAAAAGAGTCCTGAAGGGACGATATAACCGGAAGAAAAAGGCGCGCCGTTGGCCTGTTGGTGATTATGTCGCCCCTGCAGGGCTAAATTGTCGTAAGTCCTCAGTCAACCACGTCTTCCCCGGGAACGCGGACGTCTCGTCCGCACTAACGGCATGCGGGCGGTGACACCCGCGTTCCCGGTGGTGTGAGATGCGAAGAAATCGAGCGCCAGAATTCTTTTCGAAAACGGATCGGAAAAAATTATATAAAACGTCTAATGACTACAATGTACGGCTATCCCGCATATTTCAGGCGCGGCATACGTAGTGGTTAATCAGAGGCTCAACCGACGCAGGCTCGGTTGGGGCCGAAACCGAATAACATATGAATGGTGGGCTTGCGATTAAACATCCCCTTCGGGGAAGGCTGTGTTTCGCACAAGTTTCCCTGGGTAGTAGGACCGGCAAACGACCGCCGTCCCAACCCAGGGCTGTAAATAAGCATCCCCTTCGGGGAAAAAGACGGTAGCCGCTTTTGTTTTGAATTTTGGTATTGCAATTTTGAATTTATTTGGAACGCGTGAAATAAGCGGGCTATGCTAAAACAAGGTGCAGTCACTGTGCACACTGCACAAGCATTGTGCAACCTGTTTTCGTTACGATTTTCGCCTTATATGATATAAGATGTTGTTCTGAGACGAATTACGACTTCAGCGGCGCGTATGGCACGGGATTCGCTCTTAGCTTATCGTGTTGATGTTTTGTGGCCATGAAACATTTTTTTTAAGGGAGGGAGTTCAGAAGCATGGACAACTCTACAGAAAATCCGTATCAAACTGCAAAGGGCCGCATTAAGTCGGCCGTGGAAGAGCTGGGGATGTCGCCGGACGTTTACGAGCGACTTAAAATGCCCGACATCATAGTTGAGGCATCGGTATGCGTCGAGATGGATTCGGGAAAATTAAAAGCTTTCCGCGCCTATCGTTCGCAGCACAACAACGCGCTCGGGCCTTATAAGGGCGGCATACGTTTTTCTCCGGACGTCGACGCCGACGAGGTAAAAGCGTTGTCGATGTGGATGACCTTGAAGTGTGCGGTGGCGGGGGTGCCGCTGGGCGGTGGAAAGGGCGGTATTGCGTGCGATCCGTCGGTAATGAGCAAGAGGGAGCTTGAAAGTCTCAGCAGGGGATATATCCGGCGGATGGAATGCGTAATTGGCGAGAAGATGGACATTCCTGCGCCCGATGTCAATACCAATCCGCAGATTATGGCCTGGATGATGGATGAGTATCAGGTAGTCGGCGGTGGCAGCTACCAGCCAAGGGTAGTCACGGGCAAGCCGCTGCAGCTGGGCGGCATAGAGGGCAGGCTGGATGCCACGGCCAGGGGCGGGTGCTATGCAGTCCGAGAAGCTGCGAAGGTGGTCGGTTTGGATACCGGCGGCGCTTCGGTGGCCATCCAGGGCTTCGGCAACGCCGGGCGGTATGCCGCAATCCTCAGCGAAGAGCTTCTGGGCGCAAAAATCGTTGCGGTAAGCGACAGTCGCGGGGCTGTTTATAACGAGGACGGGCTGCACGCCCGTTCGCTGGCCGGGCACAAGGAAAGGACCGGCATCGTCTCGGACTATAAAGGTGGCACTGAAATAGGAAGGGAAGAGCTGCTTCAGCTGCCCGTTGATGTTCTCTATCCGTCGGCGATGGGCAACGCCATAACCGGGCGGAACGCGCCGGATGTGGAGGCAAAGATAATCTGCGAACTTGCAAACGGCCCGGTTACGGCCGAGGCGGATACGGTGCTGGAGGAGAAAGGGGTGCTCGTGCTGCCCGATTTGCTTGCAAACTGCGGCGGCGTGATCGTTTCTTATTTTGAGTGGCTGCAGAACGATTGGAGCTGGGAAGAAACGGCCCGGCACCTTGACCGGAAGATAACCGAAGCGTTCCTGCGCCTGCACGATTATGGCAGCAGACATCCCGGCGTGACCATGCGGCAGGCCGCGTATATGCACGCTATCGAGCGCCTGGTGGAGGCCATGCGACTGCGCGGGTGGGGGGATTTTTAACTTTAGAATGGGGAGATTGTCATGACGACTCAAAAAACGCAAGGGCGGAAGGAAGATGTTCTCAAGACAGTGCGTGAAAATGACGTTAAGTTCATACGCCTCTGGTTTACCGACGTCCTGGGGTCGTTGAAGAGCTTTGCCATAACGGACGGCGAGCTGGAAAAAGCGCTTGAAGAGGGCATGGGCTTCGACGGCTCATCGATCGAGGGTTATGCTCGGATCGAGGAGAGCGACATGATTGCGATGCCCGATCCTTCCACTTTCAAGCTCCTTCCATGGCGTCCTGCGGAGAACGGAGCGGTGGGCAGAATGTTCTGCGATATCCTTCAGCCCGACGGCACGAACTATGAAGGCGACCCGCGGCACGTGCTCAGGCGCAACCTGGAGAAAGCAAGCGGGATGGGGTATGAGTTTTTTGTCGGGCCGGAGCTGGAGTTTTTCTATTTCAAAAACTCACGCGGCACCGAATGTCTGGATGAGGGCGGATATTTCGACCTCACCCCGCTTGATGTTGCGAGCGACCTGCGCAGGGACACGATAATGGCGCTCAATAAGCTCGGAATCACGGTGGAATACAGCCATCACGAGGTTGCCCCCAGTCAGCATGAGATAGACCTGCGCTATGATGAAGCGCTCCGCATGGCCGATACCGCCATGACATACAGGCTCGCGGTAAAAGAGATCGCCTTGCAGAAGGGCATACACGCCACGTTTATGCCAAAGCCTCTTTTCAACGAGAACGGCAGCGGTATGCATACGCACATGTCGCTGTTTCGGGACGGTAAAAACGCGTTTTTTGACTGTGACAATGAATATGGCCTTTCAACGGATGCGCGTGGTTTCATTGCGGGACTTCTCGAACACGGGCGTGAGATCTGCTCCGTAGTCGCCCAGTGGGTCAATTCATATAAGCGGCTGGTAAGTGGCTACGAAGCGCCTGTTTATATATCATGGGCCAGACGAAACAGGTCGGCCCTGGTGCGTGTGCCGATGTATAAACCCGGAAACGAAGAAGCAACAAGGGTGGAGTTTCGCTGTCCCGATCCGGCCTGCAACCCATACCTGGCGTTTTCCGTAATGCTGGCGGCTGGCCTGAAGGGTATCGAAGAGGGCTACGAACTGCCGCCTGCAGTGGAAAAAGATATTTTCCAGATGAACTCCGAACAGCGCGCCCGGCATAATATAGAGTCGCTCCCGCGCGATCTCGACAGGGCGATTGAAGCCACCGAGAACAGCGAACTCGTAAAAGAAGCGCTGGGCGAGCATGTGTTTAACAAGTTCCTGGAAAACAAAAAAATAGAGTGGGACGCCTATCGCACGCATGTCAGCGCTTTCGAACTGGAAAAGTATCTGCCGATACTGTAGGCGCTTAATATGCTGACATCGACAACACTTGATAAAAAGGACCAAAAGATGGCAAACAGTGCAGTGATGGAGACAGATTTTGAACGGCTTACCCTTTTCAGCAGGGGAAAGGTACGGGACATCTACGAGCTCGATGACAACCTGATTATCGTAGCTACCGACAGGATAAGTGCCTACGACAGCGTTTTAGGCTCCGCCATACCGCGTAAGGGTAGTGTGCTTACGTCCCTGACTTTGTTCTGGCTGGATTATCTCGCGGATGTGACTGAAAACCATCTGATCACCGCCGATCCGGCTGAGATGGGCACAGAGGCTGCCCCTTACGCTGAGATTTTGAAAGGCCGGTCGATGCTCGTTAAAAAAGCCGATGTCGTTCCGGTGGAGTGCGTGGTGAGGGGCTACCTTGCCGGGTCAGGCTGGCGAGAATATGAAAGCAGCGGGTCGGTATGCGGCGTAAAACTGCCGAAGGGGCTTCGCAGGAGCGAAAAGCTTCCGGAGCCTGTTTTCACCCCGGCGACCAAGGCCGAAGATGGACACGACGAGAATATTTCCATAAAAGAGGCCGGCGATCTCATAGGCGCAGAGCTTGCAGATACGCTTCGGGAGCGTTCGATCGAAATATACTCCAGAGCCCGCGACTACGCCGCAGAGAGGGGGATCATAGTGTGTGACACCAAGTTTGAATGGGGATTTTGCGACGGCAAGCTCACGCTTATAGATGAAGTGCTCACCCCGGATTCAAGTCGTTTCTGGCCGGCCGATTCATACAGCCCGGGCAAGGCGCAGGAGTCCTTTGATAAACAGTACGTGCGAGACTGGCTTGACGAATCGGGATGGGATCACAGCCCGCCCGGCCCGAAGCTGCCGGAAGATGTTGTAGAGAAAACAAGCCAAAAATATATTCAGGCCTGTGAGCTGCTGACCGGGAAGGGCCCGGGGGGCTAGCCCACATATTTTTTGACCTGCAGCGGTACAGGGTTTATAGGTCGTATAGGACCTATAGGTCCCACGTGTTTATGATCAGTTTACGCTGAAGTTGGGCCGGGGACTTTTATGCTTGCCAAAAGAATAATTCCGTGTCTTGATATCAAGGGCGATCGCGTGGTTAAAGGGGTATCCTTTAAGTCTCTCGCAGACGCCGGCGACCCGGTAGGGTGTGCCGTGGAATATCAGCGTCAGGGTGCTGACGAGCTCGTATTCCTGGATATAACGGCCACCCTTGATACGCGCGAAACGATGGTGAATCTTGTGACGGATATTGCCGGGGAGATATCCATCCCCTTCACAGTCGGGGGCGGCATCGGGTCGGTCGACCATATCCACAGGCTTCTGGATGCCGGGGCCGACAAAGTTTCAATAAACACCGCCGCCGTATATACGCCGGAACTGATCGGCGAAGCGTCGAAAATCTTTGGCGCGCAGTGTGTGGTGGTGGCCATAGATGCGGCGTCGGGTGACGGCGCCTGGAAGGTTTACACCCATTCCGGCGGCAGGCCGGCCGATATTGAAGTGGTTCGGTGGGCAAAGGAGGTGGAAGAGCGTGGTGCGGGTGAAATTCTCCTGACCTCGATAGATTCCGACGGCCATAAGGCCGGCTATGATAAAGAATTGACAGCCTCGGTCGCCGAAGCCGTAAGCCTGCCGGTTATAGCGTCGGGCGGAGCGGGAGGTCCGGAAGACATCTATGCCGTGCTTACCGGTGGAAAAGCGGACGCTGCGCTCGCAGCCTCGATCTTTCATTACGGCGCCTTTTCGGTCGGAGAAGTAAAGGAATTTTTGGCCGAGCGAGGGGTAACAATCAATTCTTTTCAAAAAAGGACTTGAAAAGAATTAGTATAAAGGCAACGAATCAAAACCCAGGCGATATTCTGATAAGTATTCAGTGGCAATGTCTTAAAACGATTTGTAGAGGCGAAAAATCTTTCGCCCAAACGTTAAAACGTTCCGTGAATGCCTGAAAGGGTGAAAGGTTTTTCGTACCTGCGGATATATACGCAGTCAGACGCGGTTCAGTGAATACTTACCCGGAGGCTTGTCATGATTGTAATAGTTGATTTCGGCGCCGGAAACACCCGGAGCGTTTTGTTTGCTCTGCAGCGGATCGGAGCGGATGCGTGCCTGACCGCAGACGCTGCAGAACTAAAAGAGGCAAACGGGGTAATTCTGCCAGGTGTTGGAGCGTTCGGCCGCGCGATGGAGCGGCTCAAAAGAGGAAACCTTGACGCGGCGCTGGTGGACTCGGTTTCGACGGGAAAACCGCTGCTGGGCATTTGCCTGGGATATCAACTGCTTTTTTCCGAAAGCCACGAACACGGCCACCATGTCGGATTGGGCCTGATCAAGGGAGATGTACTTAGTTTTGGCAAAGGTGTCAAAATCCCGCATATGGGCTGGAACAGCGTCGAATACAGGAAAAGTTCCTGCCTTTTTGAGGGGGTTGAAAACGGCACATTTTTTTATTTTGCGCATTCTTTTTTTGTCCGGCCCGCCGAGCACGCCGCTGCGCTCGCCGTAACAGATTACGGCGGTGAGTTCGTATCGTCGGTGCAGAGCGGGAACGTATTTGGAGTTCAGTTTCACCCGGAGAAAAGCGCCGGGGCCGGGCGAGTGGTGCTTGAAAATTTCTGTCGGCTGTGCAGGGTAAGTTGATAGAGTATTCAGGAGCGTTATGGGACATATAAGTCCCAACCCGGACAAGCCGGAATCAGGGATGAGGAATGTGGAACTGGGGATTTGATTTGTGAGAACGGAGGTTATGCCGAAGCGAAAAGATATTAACAAAGTGCTGATAATCGGCTCGGGGCCGATAGTGATAGGTCAGGCCTGCGAATTCGATTATTCCGGCGTGCAGGCATGCAAGGCACTCAGAGAAGAGGGTTGTGAGATAGTGCTGCTTAACTCCAACCCCGCCACCATCATGACCGATCCTTTCATAGCGGATAAAACCTATGTGGAGCCCGTGACGCCCGATGTGCTGGAGAGGGTTATAGAACGAGAAAGGCCCGACGCCGTGCTTGCCACTCTCGGCGGCCAGACCGCTCTGAACGTTGCGGTGGAGGCATGGGAGGCCGGGGCGCTGGAGAAGTATTCCGTGGAGATGATAGGCGCCAATTACGATGCCATCCAATGTGCCGAAGACCGGGGACGTTTTCGTGAGGCGCTCCAGGAAATAGGGGTCGATATACCGCGCAGCCGGGCCGTATATGACGTCAAAGAAGCACGG
>PWZK01000331.1 GCA_003567495.1 Candidatus Brocadiaceae bacterium | reverse complement strand
GCTTGACCCGCACACGATCGAATAGCAGGCTGCGCGAAACTTCGCACCTATCACAACTCTTGGAATTTCGACTGGACTTGACAACTCTTAACATAGCAGGGCCGTCTGATTCATAGCCCGGGGCGCAAGCCCCGGGGAAAGGGGGCAAACAACAGAACAGAGCCCCGAAGGGGCGATTCAAAGATTTGGCTAACCCAGGGCTAGCACCTTTCTTGAGTCGCCGCCTTCGGGGCTCTTTTTGGTGATGTTGGTGTTTTCCGGTGGGCGCTGCTTGCAGCGCCCACTTTTTTCAACGTACTTGAATGCCGAGAAATCCCTGAATTCCCGTCATGATTATCTGGGCTGACAGCGCCGCCAGTATTAACCCGGTCAATTTATTGAGAATCAATATACCTCTGGTGCCGAAAATACGCTCAAGAAATGAGCCTGCGAAGAGCACGGCCCCGAGGCATAATACGGCGAATAGAAGTGCCGTTACACCGACGGCCTTTTCCGATAATTTGCTTAGCTCGGCACCCATTACGAGGAGCGTGCCGGTAGTGGCCGGGCCCACAATAATGGGGATAGCCAACGGTACGACAGCTACATCCCCCTCTGAGGTAGAGCTGCCAGGCCTCATCTGGCCGTGTACAAGTCCTATGCCGGAAAGAAGCAGTAGAATCCCGGCACCTATTCGGAAAGAGTCGAGGGTAATGCCGAATACCAGAAAAATATGTTTACCGGCAAAGAATAACACCAGGCAGATGACCGCCACAGAGGCGGATACCGTAACAGCAATACGGCGGCGCCGTATCTCATCGCGACCTTTTGTCAGCGTAAGAAACATAGTCAAAGCAAAGAATGGTGTCAAGACAAAGAACAGTTTGACCCAAAGACTCATAAACAGTGCTGGCACAGTTATATTTTCCTCCTTAAAGTTAAAGTCCCCACAAAGGGTCACTTGAAAAGGGCCTTGCTCCCTGTTAAAAGGTGTCTTATTAAGATGATACATTCACAGAAAGGAGAGCCTTTATGATACCAGAGTGTACCACAAACAAGATCGATTTGCAAGCCCTTGGCAAGAGGATGAATTTGCGCTGTAACGTTTTTTCGAGTATCTCGAAACGCAGATTGTTCAGGGGTTTTCTGGGTTTTCTGGTGTCACTACAGCAAGTGTTTATCACGATATAAACGATTGCGCATTATGGCGCCATAAAAAATGCAGTTGGACCATGCGTGAGGCTTGATATCATACCGCACTTTCAGTGCTCGATTGTGGCGTGCGGCGTGTCCTGTGACTCTGCTTCAGTCCTGTCGGACTTTAGCGCCGTCACAGGCTTTAACATGCCGCGCCGCTGGCGCTAAAAGCTGCTGTGTTTTCAAACGAGGCGGGCAAAAAATGCCGCCCTTTTAACCTGGAAATTGGACATTGGGTATTTTTCCGTGCCTGAAAACTGCGCCGAAGGCCTGCCTGCTGCAGGCAGGCGCCCCATTTTCAAGGCGTAAGTCCTTGAAAATGCGTAGGCGTTTAGGTGCTGTACATCGACAACAAATTGTCGATATGCGGGAAAGATGGTGTCGTTTACCGTTTAGTCGTAGCCGTTGTCGTGGTCGTTTTATTAATTCTTTTTCAAGCGAAGTCTTGAAAAAGAATTAGGTGCTTTGCCTGCTTTTTTCAAAAAAGCACGTCCGGTGTGAAAAAGTCGCCCCAGCGCTCCATTATATCATCCCGGACGGCCGCATCGTCTTCCGGGCGGAAGGTGCGCGTCCGGCCTTCGGGAATACTGGCCTTTTGCCCGTCATAGAGAACTTCGGCCGAGCCCGTGGCAGTCGTGACCTTGAAGGCGCGCTCGTCGATTATTTCTATTTCCACAAAACCGTGAATAGGCCCGACGCGTCCGCCGTGCACTTTTATACCCGTTCCGGAGCCTTCCCGGCGGATTCCTGCGAGTAGAACGCCTTTCTCAAGTGTGATTGCCGAGCTTCCGTGAAGTATCACCCTGGTGTCGGGCGCAAGCGCCAGGCTTTCCCGCTCTCCCCGGAGTCCTGGAAAGAGCAGGGCCTTCCCGTCGCTGCCGGTCTCCACCACGTAGCCGCGTCGCAGGCGGAAAACCCCGGCTTCGTGCACCGGTTCATTGTTTATGGTTACCAGCCCGTCAAAATCATCGAGCCTTGCGACAGGGCGCAGGTGGTACCAGGCGGTGGCAGCCGACACGACCAGAATAACGGGCGCCGCCAGTTTGGCAAAATGGATCAGCGTTTTTCCGGCGGGCGCCGCTGCGAGTATGCCGAGTTCGTAGAGGAGAATTACCGGCACGGCCATCATCACTTGCGTTGCGGGATCCGGGGGCGTGAAAAAGGCGGCCAGAATAAATGCGCATATAACGGCGTTTTTGCGATTGGATTTGATTGAATCAATACTTACGATATCCCACCTTACCAGATAATAAACGACCAGCGGAGTCTGGAAAACGATACCGAGCGCAACCGACATCATCAAAAAAAGCGACAGATAAGAGCCCATCATCAGCATCGGTTCGGTGTGGCCGGGCGCCAGAGAAAGCAAAAATCGAAGAGCTATGGGGATAAACAAAAAATATCCGAACAACACCCCGGCGGCAAAACAGATGATCGAGACCCCGAGAAGGCGTGTGAAGAAGAGCCGCTCGTTTTCGAAAAGCCCGGGCGCGGTAAACGCCCATATCTGATACAGCAGATAGGGCGCGGCGACGCCGATCGCTACCGCCAGCGACGCTTTGAGCTGCACGGTCACGGGTTCCGTATAATCCCTGAATTTCAGCGCTGAGCTTATGCGAGCTCCGGCAGCCGTGGTGATATGGGGCTGAAACAGCACGGAAAGTATCCGCTCTCTGAATATCCAGGCCGCTATGAACGCGACCACTATTACTGCAATGCTGCGGATCAGTCGCAGCCGCAGCTCTTCCAGGTGAGCGCCAATGGGCATTGATGCGCCGGGCGAATTTTTTGAATTAGGTGTTTTCATTGGCCTGAAACATTGAAAATGTTAGAATTGTATTGTAACATGTTCAGTAGCTTTTTTCATGTAAAGGTATGGTATGGATACAAAAAAACAGCAAAACGATCTGCCGCAGAAGGCCGTTGTAGCCATGTCGGGCGGAGTCGACTCTTCGGTCGCGGCTATGCTGCTTGCTGAAAACGGCGTGGATGTCACGGGGGTTACTTTCAGATTGCCTTTCTATGGTGAGCGTGGTGAAGTCAAGGGCCGGTGCTGCGGTGTTTCCGGCATTGAGGATGCGCGCAGGGTATGCCGAAGGCTCGGCATAAAACATTACGTGCTTGATTATCGAGAGATTTTTGAAAGGACGGTTTTTGAAAATTTCTGTAGCGAATATCGAAAAGGCCGCACCCCGAATCCCTGCATACGCTGCAACGATTTGCTGAAGTTCGGGGTGCTGGCCGAAACGGCCATGGCCATGGGAGTTTCAACCGTGGCGAGCGGACATTACGTGCAGAGGCTGTTTAACGGCCGGGACTGGGTCTATGAGTTACATAAGGGACTTGAAGGCGTGGATCAGTCTTATTTTCTGTTTTCCCTCTCACAGGAGCAGCTCTCGCGAGCGTTTTTTCCGCTCGGCGCCATGACCAAAGAGCAGGTGCGCAAAATTGCGAAAAGCGCGGGTCTCAATACCCATGACAAACCCAAGAGCCAGGACCTGTGTTTTCTTCCGGACGGGGGGTACGGGAGGCTGCTGAAAAAACGATATCCTAAGCTCTGCACTATCGGAGAGATAAGGCATGTTTCGGGCAGAAAGCTCGGGCGTCACGATGGCGCGGTGTCCTATACGATTGGTCAGCGCAAAAGGCTGGGCATAGCGTGGAAAGAGCCGCTCTATGTGGTGGGCATCGACGCCTCGGAGAATGTTGTCGTGGCCGGTGAGAAGCGTTATTTACAGAAAAGCTCGCTGATGGCCGGCGAACTTAACTGGATATCCGGCGCTCCGGAGATCGGGGAGCCGATTCGTTGCGTGGTGAAGATAAGATTCCGGCATCATGGCACATGGGCTACGGTGCGCAGGGCGGCCGGCGGAAAAGCCAGGGTTGATTTTGACGAACCTCAGACCGCTCCCGCACCGGGTCAGGCTGCGGTTTTTTACAGCGGACGCCGCGTGATTGGAGGGGGATTTATAGAAAGTTCCGACACTTTTTCCGGGTAAAAAGCCTGTTTCATTTGAGTGGTTTGATAAAAATACAGTATTATTATGATTATGAAAAAAATATCAAAAAAATCGGGTAAGACGTGGTTGTTTTTTTGCGTGGCAAGCGTGTTGGCGGTTTTTTTTGTCGCTTGCGGGTCGGAGCCTGCCGGAACTGTCGAGTTGACTCTCCTTTGTGGCGGTGGCATTCGGCCGCCGATTGACGGGTCGGGTATGGAAGGCGAGGAGGGTGTTATAGCGAGGTTTCAAAACGCGCACCCGGATATCCGGGTTGAGACGAATTATGGCGCATCAAACCTGTTGCTTGGGCAGTTGAAGCTTACCGGGTCGGGCGATCTTTTTTTCCCGGGAGATGATTTTTACATAGAAGAAGCTCGCAGGGAAGGCATGGTTATTGAAACGAGAAAGGTCGCGTTGTTTGTGCCGGTGATCATGGTGGCGAGCGGAAATCCGCACGGTATAGAGAGCGTTTCCGATCTGGCGGATCCGGACCTGCGCCTGGCCGTTGCCGAGAAGCGTGCAGCTGCGATAGGTAGAATCACACCGGAGATTTTTGAGAAAAACGGCGTATCTTTTGAAAATCTTGACAATATAGATTTCACGGGGGTTACAGCGCCTGAGATCGCTCAGGCGGTGGAGCTGGGGCATGTCGATGCGACCATAGTCTGGCGCCCTGTGGCCGTGCAATACCCTCGAAACAGCGAAATAGTGGATATAGAGCCGGAGAAAAACGTTGTTTCGCCGCTGGTCATAGCCGTGCTTGAGACTTCGGATAACAGGGAGGCGGCGCTAAAGTTTGCCGAATTTATCTCCGGAGAAGAATCACGCGCTGTTTTTGAAAGATACGGCTACGAGCCTGCTGATTAGTGAAACAATGCATTGTCGGGAAAACACGGGTTGCAAGCGCGCTGATCAGGTCCGCTACCAATGATAAAAATTATACATGGCAAGGGATAAAAAAAACGTTTTAAGGCATAGAACAAGAACCGCAGGACGCCGTCCTCTTTTTGATTTCGGCGCGATCGGCATACTCATATTATATGCAGGTTTTATAGCGCTGCTTCTGGCTGCAGCCATGCTTTATCTCGGCGCTGAGATGCGGGAAACCGGCGAATCGTATTTTACCGAGATTTTCAGCAGCGCCGACATACGTCATGCGGCATGGCTCACGCTCTGGACATCGCTGCTGAGTTCGGTTCTTGCGGTAGGATTTGCCGTTCCGGGCGCCTATGCGCTCTCCAGGACAAGTATACCGGGCAGATCGATACTTGATATGCTCGTTGACACGCCCATAATTTTGCCGAACATTGTGGTCGGAGTGGTGTTGCTGGTATTTTTTCGCACCGCGATAGGTCAGGGTGTACAGTCATTGGGGATGCAGTTTGTTTACGCTCCGGCCGGCATAGTGCTTGCACAGTTTATATGCGTGTCCCCATACGCGGTCCGAACCGTTAAATCGGCGCTTGACAGCGTGGATACCCGCCTTGAGGATGTTTCACGCACACTGGGTTGGTCGCAGGGGCAGGTTTTTTTGAGAGTAACACTCCCCATGATACGAAACGGTATTGTTGCGGGTGGTGTTATAGCGTGGGCATTGGGGATGGGGCTTTACGGGCCTATGATGGTTTTTGCAGGAACTACGAGACAAAAAACGGAGGTGCTGCCCACCTCCGTTTACCTGGAGCTGTCGGTGGGGCGCATCGGTACGGCACTGGCAATTACGATGATCATGGTGTTTTTTGCCTTGACGGCGCTTTTTTTGTTCAAAAAATTTGCGGGGGGCAGATCCGTATGGTAGAACGCTCCACAATGGTATCTGTGAAGGACCTTCGCCTGTGCGTAGGTGAATTCTGTCTGGAGAGCGTCTCTCTGAGCATAGAGCGGGGCGAGTATTTCATTCTGCTCGGTCCGACAGGATGCGGTAAGACTTTGATGGTGGAGAGTATCTGCGGGCTGAACATGCCCGATGCAGGATCGATTTATATAGATGGACGAGACGTTACCAACACCGACCCCGCCACGCGAAGGATTGGTTATGTTCCTCAGGATTATGCACTTTTGCCTTTCAAGACCGTGGAACAGAACATCGCATTCGGTCTTCAGGCTCGCAAGATGGGCCGCAAGCAGATCAGGGAAAGTCTGGATGCTGTTTGCGAGATGCTTGAGATCGGGCATCTGCGCCGGCGGTTCCCTTCACATCTTTCGGGCGGTGAGCGCCAAAGGGTGGCGCTGGGACGCGCTCTTGCCATAGAGCCGGATGTGCTGGTGCTTGACGAGCCGCTCAGTGCCCTTGATGAGGGCACGTGCAGGGAACTGATGGGACGCTTGAAAAATCTTCACGATCACCTCAATACCACGTTCATACACATATGCCATCGTCTTGAAGAAGCTTTTACTCTTGGTGATACGCTGGGATTGATGCGCGGCGGACGAATCGAACAAATCGGACCGACCGGTCGATTGATTGCCGAGCCGCGCAATCTCTTTGTAGCGCGTTTTTTGCAGCTGCGTAACCTGACACGAGGTGAGATCAGGGAAACTGCTGAGGGCAACGTTTTTTTCATAAACGATGTTCCTTTATGCAGCACCGAGAAACCTGCGGGGGCGGCTTATTGTATAATACCTGTGCCGGAGCTTTCAATTGCCGAGCACGACCCCGGTGACGAGGACGGATATGTTGTTTTAAGCGATCGTATAGCGGAGAATTCTAACGGATATCATGAGCCGGGGCTTCGATTCAGGGGCAGGATAGACCTGACGATTCCGGGCATTTTCCCACCTGATAAATGGCCCCCCGGAAAAAAGGTGTACATACGGTTCCAGCGCTCCGGGCTCCATATACTCGCGGAAAATGAACATCATTAGTGCTCAGTTAACTCCCTTTGTGTTTGGAGCTATACAGCAATAATCGAAATCGGGATTGCTATCGGGATCGGGATCGAATAAAAATGGTCTTGGATCGCGAAAATCTCGACGCGTATCGGCTTGCAGGTCGAAGAGGATTCTGTCACATACGAAAAAGCCACTTGCTGTGATGACACCACGCATCATCCCGCACCACCAACACACACAGCCTTGAAAAAAAGATATAAAAACGTTAGAATGTGTGCTTGCCTGCGGGGGAAGGAGATATGGTAACAATCAGCGGGAGACCGATATGCCGGAGAAGAAGATTTATATGGATCACAGCGCCACCACTCCTGTAAGGGAAGAGGTGGTTGAGGCTATGATGCCTTATTTCAGCAGTAAGTTTGGCAATGCGTCGAGTGTGCACAGCTATGGACAGGAGGCCGGGGCGGTTCTTCAGGACTGCCGGGAGAGGGTGGCGTCACTTTTGGGCGCGTGTCCGGAAGATATTATTTTCACAAGCGGCGGCACCGAAAGCGACAACCTTGCCGTCAAGGGTGCTGTTTTTGCAAAAAAAGACGTTCCCGCCGGGCATATTATCACCTCTTCGATAGAGCATCACGCTGTTCTGCGTCCGTGTGAGTGGTTTGAAAAGCGCGGATATGAAGTGACCCGTCTGCCGGTGGATGAAAACGGATTGGTCAATCTTTCAGATGTTGAATCCGCTCTCAGAGATGATACCATTCTGGTATCCGTGATGCTGGCCAACAACGAGGTGGGGATGCTCCAGCCGATCAGGGAGATTGCCGGGATCGTTGCGGACACCGGTGCCGTTTTTCATACCGATGCTGTGCAGGCCGTGGGAAAGGTGCCCGTTGATGTGGAAGATCTCGGCGTGGATATGCTGTCGCTTTCAGCGCACAAGTTGTACGGTCCTAAAGGAGTGGGCGTGCTTTACAGGCGTGGGGGGGTGCGCATAGAGCCTTTGCAGGTGGGCGGACACCATGAAAATCGCCTGCGTGCGGGCACCGAGAACGTAGCCGGCATAGTCGGCCTGACCAGGGCGATGGAGCTGGCGTGCGGGAGTATGGATGCCGAGGGGAAGCGTCTTTCGAGCATGCGCGACAGACTGGAAAGCGCCATAATGGAGCGTATCAAGGATGTCAGGGTAAACGGCGCCGGCGCGAGACGTTTGCCGCACATGTTGAATGTAAGTATTCAGGGGGTTGAAGGCGAGTCGATGCTTTTATTGCTTGACTCAAAGGGTATTGCAGTGTCCACGGGGTCTGCATGCACAAGCGGTACGCTCGAGCCGTCGCATGTGCTGATCGCCATGGGCGTGCCGCCGGAGGTGGCACACGGCAGCCTTCGGGTATCCATGGGGTATATAAACGCGGAGTCCGAGATAGACTATGTTGTGGACTCGCTTTGCGAGGTGGTGCAGAGACTCAGAGATATGTCACCGACTTACAGAAGCAGCTGAGGGCCCATTTTTCGGAAAATCAAACAAACAATCGGATGAAAAAAATACCATGCCGGTAAACCCACAGATACAGAGATTAAAGGACGATATTGCCCTTTGGAAGGAACGTCGCAACGCTGTTATCCTCGGCCATAATTATCAGATTCCGGTAGTTCAGGACATATCTGATTTTACGGGCGATTCTCTGGGGCTGAGTCGCCGCGCCGCCGAAACCGATGCGGACGTGATAGTTTTTTGCGGCGTGCATTTCATGGCCGAGACGGCGGCAATTCTCAGTCCAAAAAAAACGGTTTTGATCCCCGACCGGCAGGCCGGCTGTCCGATGGCCGATATGATAACCGCCGGGCAGTTGCGTGAATTAAAGGCGGAGTATCCGGATGCCGTGGTTGTTTGCTACGTAAACAGCAGCGCGCAAGTAAAAGCCGAGAGCGATCTGTGCTGCACTTCCGCCAATGCCGCCGAGGTGGTAGGCACGATTCCCGCAGGCAGGCAAATTATTTTTGTGCCTGATAAATATCTCGGCGCATGGACGGCGCGCCAGACCGGGCGGGAGATGATTCTGTGGGATGGCTATTGTCCAACTCACGCGTGTATAACGGCAGAGGATGTTCGACGTGCAAGGCGCGAGCACCCCGATGCGCTGGTTATGGTCCATCCCGAATGCCCGATCGATGTTTGCACGATGGCTGATGTGGTCGATTCAACGAGCGGGATGTGTCGTGTTGCACGAGAAACCGACGCTGAGCAGATAGTGGTTGGCACCGAGAAGGGGCTGATTCACCGGCTGAAGACGGAGAATCCGGACAAAGAGTTTTTTCACATATCCCCGGCGGCGACCTGCCCCAACATGAAATTAAATTCGCTGGAAAAGGTGTTGTGGTCGCTTCAGGAGATGCAGCACGAAGTGACCGTGCCGGCCGAAGTCGCAAGGCGCGCGAGTAGATCGTTGCAGTCGATGGTGGATGCTTGAACCGGGTTAAGGGTTTTATCCGCATCTTATTGGACCTATAGGTCTTATGAGTCCTATAGGTGCCAGGTGGTTGTAGATCGCCAGCACGCCGGCGATGTTGGCAAGTTTGGTTAGCCAGCTGAAATAACAACAATAAATAAACAGGGGCCTGAAAATGGTATATTCAGACGTAGTTATGGAGCATTTTACCAATCCGCGCAATATTGGTGAACTCAAGGATGCAGATGGGGTGGGGGATGTGGGCAATCCCGTTTGCGGTGACGTTATGAGGATTTCCATAAAGGTAAACGACGGCAAGATAGAGGACATAGCGTTTAAAACTCTCGGTTGTGCAGCCGCCATCGCCACCAGCAGCATAACTACCGAGATGGCGAAAGGCAGGAGTTTAGAGGAAGCAATGGATATCACGAAAGAGGAAGTCGCGGAGCGGCTGGGTGGCCTGCCGCCGCAAAAAATGCATTGCTCGAACCTGGCCGCTGAAGGGCTTCATAAAGCCATAGAGGATTACAGGACGAAAATCGGGGAGGGGGGAGCAGGCGCTTGAATTCCGAACTTCTTAATATTTGATGTGGTACATGCCTTCCTGCCTTTGTCGTTGGAAGGGCTTCGGACGGCCTTACGATACCAACGGCGCAGTCGATCAGCCGATCTTCCAGATCATATTGTCGTTCCTTTGTCATTGGATATTGGGTGTTGGATATTGGATATTCATTCTTTTTCGCATACCGCCAATTTGTTGTCGATGTTGAGACATTAAGCGCCCATTATCAGGCCCTCGGGTGGGCTTTGTTGTAGATGTCTTTGAGGTCGTTTGTGGTCAGGTGGGTGTATATCTGCGTCGTGCTGAGGTTGCGGTGGCCCAGCAGCTCCTGCACCGTTCTGAGGTCGGCCCCGTTCTGCAGCATATGGGTGGCGAAGCTGTGGCGCAGGTCGTGCGGACTTCGTGCCGCGTCGAGTCCGGCCTGCAGCAACGCTTTTCGCAGTATCCTGCGCACGCTTCGATCGGTTATTCTCCGGCCGTTGCGTGCGTTTACAAAAAGGGCTCTCTCACCGTCCGCCCGTTTTCCGGCGTTATTTCGAAGTTCCACGTAATCGTCAATACTTTTCCTGGCGTACGAGCCTATTGGCGCCATCCTTTCTTTTTTGCCTTTCCCGCCGACGACTATAGCGGAAGAGCCGGGTTCAAGATCGTCGTCGTCGAGGCTCACAAGTTCGCTGACCCGCAAACCGCCGCCATACAGCGTTTCCATCATCGCCCGGTTACGCGCCTGAATCCAGTCAGAAGTATTGAAAACAGCCATAAGTTTATCGATTTCGTCTCGGGTGAAAAATTTAGGCAGTTTTTCTTCTTTTCGCGAGGAACGCAGAGCGAGCATCGGGTTTTTTTCGATATAACCCTCGCGCTGCAGGAATTTATAAAGTGAGCGAACCGCCGAGACTTTTCTCACGACGGTGCTTTTGGCCAGCCCGCCGGTTCTGAGCTTTGCAATAAAACTCCTCATGTCCCTTACGCTTGCCTGGGTCAGTTTTTTCCGTCGTTTACCCAGAAAATCTTCAAAAGCTATAAGGTCGACGGCATAGCTGCGCAGCGTGTGGTGGGAGTATTGGCGTTCCACCCGCAGCCGGTGCAGGAATTCATCGATAAATTCGGGCGTGTGAGATTTTTTGTCGATCATGCTATAATGATATACGAACGTTTAAGATGGAAACAAGCGCCTACGCATTGAAGAGACTTTCTGTATCTTATTACAACTGAATATTTCCCGACAATTTTGGATGGCGGGTTGAAATTCGTGACGCCAGTCTGTAGAATATTGGCATTTCATATCATGAAGCAGGGAGAAAAAAATGGCAAGCAAAAGCGGACTTACTGCTGAGGAGTTGTTCAAAAGCGGACAGGGTATAACTTATGACGATGTTATCCTGTTGCCGGGGCTGATTTCATTTGCACTCGGCGACGTTTCTCTGGAGACCAGACTGACCAGGGAGATAGAACTCAAGCGTCCCATTGCCAGTTCCCCAATGGATACGGTTACCGAGAGCAACATGGCAGTCTATATGGCGCTTCTGGGCGGTATTGGTTTTATTCATTATAACAACAGTATAGAGGAACAGGTCGGACACGTGCGCAGGGCCAAGCGCTTTGAAAATGGATTTATCATGGAACCTGTGGTTCTCTCGCCGGAACACAGGATTGAAGATGTGGACAGGATAAAAAGCAGGCACGGTTTCAGCGGCGTGCCTATAACCGAGAACGGCCTTATGGGCGGCAAACTGGTCGGCATAGTGACCAGGACGGATATAGATTTTGAAACGGATCGGAGCCTTTATATCAGGGACGTTATGACGCGCGATGTTGTTACCGCACCAAAGGGGATTACGCTTGAAGAGGGAAACCGGATACTGAAGGAAAGCAAGAAGGGAAAATTGCCGGTGGTAGACGAAGACGGCTGTCTTGTCTCACTTATGAGTCGCACGGACCTGCGGAAAAACCGGGATTTTCCGCTTGCCAGCAAGAGTCCTTCCAAACAACTGATGGTGGGTGCTACGGTCGGAACGCGATCCGCCGACCGCGAGCGGCTCGAGGCGCTGGTTGATGCGGGCATCGATGTCGTGATATTTGACAGCGCCCAGGGGTTTTCATCCTTTCAGATAGAAATGATTAAGTGGGCAAAAAAGCACTTTCCGGATCTGCAGGTTGTAGGCGGCAATGTGGTCACCGCAGAACAGAGCGTGGGGCTTATAGAAGCCGGCGCCGATGCCCTGCGTGTCGGCATGGGGTCGGGTTCGATCTGCATTACCCAGGAGACGGTTGCCGTGGGCCGTTCGCAGGGCAGTGCCGTTTACGATTGTGCCGGCGTTGCGCGCGAATGTGGTGTGCCCGTGCTGGCCGACGGCGGAGTGCGGTCCATAGGGGACATAGCGAAGGCCGTGGCGGTCGGGGCGTCCTGCGTTATGATGGGCTCGATGCTCGCCGGTACTGATGAAGCGCCGGGCGAGTATTATTACGAGGGTGGTGTCAGGTTGAAAAGTTACCGCGGCATGGCCTCGCGCGAAGCTATGGCGGCGGGGGGGGATAAACGGTACCTGACCGAAGATGAGCAGCTTAAGGTTGCCCAGGGGGTGAGTGGTTCGGTGGTTGACAAAGGGTCGGTAGTGGACTACGTGCCGTATTTGATGCAGGGGGTCAAGCATACGATGCAGGACATGGGCTGCCGGTCAATAGCGCAGTTGCACGACGGCCTTTACGACGGACGGGTGCGATTTGAACTGCGCAGCCCCTCTGCGCAGCGTGAGGGTGGAGTTCACAGCCTGCATTCTTTTGCAGAACCGCACCGCCTGCCGCGAGCGTGACGTTCCGGCAATTTATCAGAAATCTATCAGTCTGAACCAAGAAAAACCTTATTTTAACTCGAAGAGCGAGCATGAGAAAGAAATGGAGCTGGGCGGCAAGTAGTTTTATGTTTGTGGATGAAACTCCTCACGAAAAAATAAGTGAGACGTGTGCAAATGCCGGGTTTTCGGCCGTGGAAGCCAAAACGGATTTCGTCGTGTCAAAAACGGAAGACGAGCTGGAAGAAGTCAAATTTTTGTACGAAAAATACGGGCTCTCTCTGGCGAGTTTTCATTTGCCCTTCGGCCCCAAAGATGATATAGCCTCCTTTTATGAGACCGACAGAAGAGCGGTCGTAGAAAACATGCTGAGGATTTTTGATAAGGCAGCGGTGCTGGGCAGCGGAGTCCTCGTCATGCATCCGTCAACAAACCGTTTCAGTCCTGCTGATGAGGGACTTGACAGGTTTCTATCTGCCATGGGCAAGAGTCTGGATGCCCTGCTTCCGCACGCAGAATCTTTGGGTTTGACACTAGCCATTGAAAATATGCCGCCCGGGCGTTTAGGATCTGACCCGGAACATTTTAGTCTTTTGGACGAGAAGTTTGCTCACCCAGCTCTGGGGTTTTGCCTGGACACCGGGCATGCTCAGATGAGTGGAGGGGCGAAAGGCCCCGCCGAATTGTTCGATGCAATGTCCAGCCGTCTCGTTTCTTTCCATCTTCACGACAATGCAGGCTACAGTGATTTGCATCTTGCGCCCGGCCACGGTCTGGTGGACTGGAAGTGCGTATTTGGTCGCATGGCGAAAGCCGGATTTGAAAACAGCGTGTGTATCGAAGCGCCACCTTTCAGCTGGGGGCCGAATAAATCCCAGAGCCCGGATTCCTGGAAAGCCCTGATTCAGGAGACCGATACGCTGGCTGAAAAGGCAAAAAGGTAGTAAAGATCTGGCATAAGGGAAAAATTTGCGCTGTAGCGTTTTTTTTGGTCCGGTCGTTTGACAACGCTGAGTATTGCGTTAATAATTAAACCGTCGGCGGGGACCATTGGCAGCAAAATCTGTAAGAGGATACCTTCCTAAATTTATTGGGAAATAAATGAACAGACGGCCAGGAGGGTATCTTCTTATTTTCTCGCCTGCAAAGTCAAGCACAT
>PWZK01000167.1 GCA_003567495.1 Candidatus Brocadiaceae bacterium | reverse complement strand
ACGACATGTGCGGCTCCGTTTAAAATGTGATTGGTTTCTGTTTGTAGGGATCACTTAATATCCGATCATCCCCAGGAAAACGCCTGCAACCACGGAAGTACTGATGGCACCGGCCATGTTGGGACCAAGGGCATGCATGATCAGGTAATTGTTGGGATTGGCCCGCAACCCCTCCGAGTGGGCGACTCGGGCCGCCATCGGCACGGCCGAAACGCCCGCTGCCCCGATTATGGGGTTGATCTTGTCTTTTATGAAAAGATTCAGAATTTTTGCCGTTATCACGCCCCCCGCAGTGCCGATTACAAAAGCAAATATCGCCAGTAGAATCATCAGAAGCGTTCTTGGGTCAAAAAACACCTGGGCCGGCATGAGTGCACCGACGCACAGCCCGAGCAGCACGAGCAAAATATCGTTCATCGTGCTCCCGGCAATGGCAAGGCGCTCTGTCACACCGCTTACCCTGAGCAGGTTTCCGAACATGAGCATGCCGATAAGCGGTGCGCTGCCGGGGACAAGAAGCGTTGAAACCAGAAACACGAGGATCGGAAAAAGAATCAATTCACCCTTTGACACCTCCCGCACTTCCTGGTTCATCTCCATTGCACGCTCTTTTTGTGTGGTCAGGCTCCGGATAACGGGCGGCTGAATCAACGGCACCAGGGCCATATAAGCATATGCAATCATGGTGATGGGTCCAAGGAGGTGCGGTGCCAGCGCAACCGTAATAAAAACGGTCGGGGGGCCGTCGGATCCGCCGATCATGGCAGCGCAGGCAGCCTCCTCAAGCGTAAAATATCCACTGTAATAGGCCCCCAGAAAAATGATGAAAACGCCGAGCTGGGCGGCTGCACCGAAAACCAGCGATATTGGGCGGGCAATTGTGGGCTGGAAGTCCATCATCGTACCGACGCCGAGAAAAATCAGCAACGGAATCACCTTTGTATACAGGCCGTAATGGTATACGAGATTCAGTAAACCGATCTCTCCGGATGCAACTTCCGAAAGTCCTCCGAGGGCAGGCAGTCCTTCTGGGGTATGCATCATCAGCCCGCTCAACGGCAGGTTTACTATTATGGCGCCAAATCCGATCGGAACGAGAAGCAAAGGCTCCTTCTTCTTTGCAATGCCGCCCCATATCAGTAAAGCCCCGATCAGGAGCATCCCGAGGTTGCCTAACGTGAGGTTGCCGAATCCGGTTTCAATAAGCCCAAACATATACAGTTCCTTTTCTTCGGTTACTTTCAGATTTTCCAATTAAAACGGGATTTGGATGCAAGCCGGCACAGCACAGAACCGATAAAAAAATCCCTTCCATCTGCGTGTGCAGTTGACCTGTAAAAACCGTTATCACTGTTTGTCTCGTTACACCTCTGCCAGGTCTGGGTGAAACGGTACATGAAATTGGGTTTTCACGCGGTTATTCTTCTGGCTCGGTTCTGAAGGTATACAATTGATTTTCAACAGGAATCAGATACTTTTCCCTTCTTAGCCGGCAAATGGTCAGATGCGGATGGGGAAGGCCGCTTTCCTTTGCCTTTTTGTAAAGATCCATAAGCCGGAAGGAATCCCCCATTTTTTCGAACATCGGCCGCCAGGCATCGACTATCTCCTGGTTATTTTCCAGATAGGTATGAGCGCAAGACGGGAATTGAAAACCCGGTGAGATCTCCGAACTCTCTCCGCCCATGTCGCCCGATGATTTGTCCCCGTCACCATCTTTTTTTCTCCTGACCCAGTTTTCCGGCAACAGACGCTCCGGCTTTTCCCAAAACCACAAAACGTTGCTCAGTTGAGAAATGATAACGGCTATAAGGATTAAAACCAGAAAAACAACAATTGTTCCGGTTAACGCCATTACGAGGCTACCAACATAATCAATTGACGATATTTCATTCACGTAATACCCTCCTTATCATTCTCATCAGAATCGGAAACAGACGCCTGGCCCCCTATCTGCCTGCATTCTAATCAATCCAGTAAGGTCATTCTCTGTTTTTCCAAGGTGTCAAGGTTTCTGCGTATGCTGACAATCAGCATGTGCCTTTCCCTTGGACCCTGAAACGTCATGTGATTTTCCATTTCCCGAACAATTATACGGTCCGCTTCCACGTGGCACCGTTCGTAGTAGGCTTCCGGTGGGTTGCAAAAACAGTAAAGTTCCCGATGGTCTATGGTGAACTCAACTGACTTGTGAATCAACTCCACTATGGCAAGGCGGTCGAAGCGATCAGTTTCGTAATTGAGCCAGTGGTAACGCTCAGGCTCCGAGAGTTGCTCCATGTATTACGAAAATCAATCGACATTGCCAGATTCAATGTGTAGTTTCCCGAGTGCTTCATTTTAGCACCCTACTGGACAAGCGAATTCGCACCTCCGGCACCAGTCGGTTACAAGGATCGGAGACCCTTCAGAATCGGTTTGGCCACTATCAACTGGATGGGCACGATCGGAATTGAGGCGTTGAATACAGCTCGGACGGTCATATTGTCCAAGGGCAAACGCATTTTCAGGGCAGGCTTCCCGGCATGGCATGGGGCAGTCCTGGCAGGGATTGAAGTCTTCAAAGGGTTGGTCGGATGGAAGGTTGCCCTCGATCAATAATGCACGAAGCCGGACTCTGGGTCCCCAATCTCGGTCCAGCAGCAGGTTGTTCTTTCCTACGACACCCAGTCCCGCGTATACGGCGGCATCTTTCAGATACACCCCTCCCTTTTCCACGTGGTAGGGCAGCGGTTGCGCACGAATTCCATGAGTCCTGAACAGCCAAGTTCCTAACTCTTCAGATATTTTTGTCATTCGACGGTTTCCCGCGGTATTGCCGCGGTCAAACCAATCCAGTCGCGGGTCATCTTCCGGATGGTGCATTGCCAGCACCAGAAGAGAGCTTGCGTTTCGCAGCCACGGGGTCTTTTTTTCTGTATGATTGGTCTCCCAACTTCCTTCGGCTTTGGCTACAGCCTTGTATGATGGGCCTCCCAGCACTTTATCTATATCGGCAATCCCCGCTCGAAAGCCGTTGTATTTTTCTGCCTCGGCAATCAGTTCCTCAGCCAGTTGGTGATATTGAGTCATATTCTCTCCCGTGTTTTTTGGGTCTGTCCAATTTATACCTTCCGACATATATTTACACGGCAGTGGTGGAAATGCAAGATCCGACCGATAGTGCTTGATGCCTCTGGCATAAATCGAAATTGAGCACCGCGGCTCTGCCTT
>PWZK01000385.1 GCA_003567495.1 Candidatus Brocadiaceae bacterium | reverse complement strand
TTAAGCCCTTCATCGCGCCAGATCGCGGCCGGGGCGGTTTCAGCTCCAAGTTCTTCAGCGGCGGACATGCCGCCGGAATAAAACAGCAAAAACGTATCTTCCGGAAACTTTTGTTCAAAATCGTAGTACGACATCCGTTCGGCATAAACGACGCCTGTGGCGAGAAAGCAAGCCAGCAATACAATCGACAAGCACTTCATAATTCGACACATAACAAAGCCTCCCTAAAAAAGGTTTTTCGAACCTGACTTTTAATCAGATTTCAGATGACCGCCGCTGACGCCCGACAGCCTCCTTTACATTGCTCAAAACGCAGCCGGATCGGAAAAGGTTTTATGCCGGTCGTGTTCTATACGCAGCGTGTACTCCACCGTGTATGCATCAAGTCCGGAGACATTCTCCGGCACCAGGACATCCCAGCGTAAAATCCCCTCGGGTTTTCTGTTCTCCACGTAATACTCATCATCGGAAAGTTCGTGAGTCAGGTCGGTAATTTCCGCCACGAACTCACCGTTTTTTGTCGAGGGCATGCGGTCTTTCAGGCGTATTACAGCAGGTTCGGGACCGAAATTCTCTATCGTCAACCGGTATATTAATTCCAGAACTCTGTTACCGCCTTTGACTGATTCTTCACGTTCAACGACCCGCCTGCCGGTGCGAAGTCCGCTTTTTACACCCAACCCGAGCACAAAAGGCTCACCCTTGATAACCGTGGGAAGCTCGGCCTCCCCCACAAACTCACCCCCGACGTAGCTTGTTATGGGGCCGGCGAGCAGCACGGTTTCTGCATTATTAACCACGTCGCCTTCCTCATACACATATTCGCTCAGCACCGGGATTGCCTTTTTATAAAATTCGGCCGGAAGCCGTTCGGTTGTTATGCGGAATGACTGACGATCCCTGCGGCTTGGCACGCTCGTGCGTCCCGGGAGATAATACGTGACCGTAGGCACTTCCTCGGGGAGCCCCGGCAAAGCTTCAGCTTCGCTTACTCCAAACAGCTCAAGCATCTGTCGCTCCCCACCGAGAACGTTCAGGCGGCGTATCTGCTCTCTTCCGGCTTTAGTTTCGCGCAGCCGTTCCACTTCAACCCCTCTCTGCCCGGTCATCACGCCGACAAAGGCGTCTTCCAGCGACCGATGGTCTCTTCGCCGTAAAAACTCATCCTTTGCTTCTTCAATCCCTTTTTGGGAAAGCTCCAACATAAGAGGATCAAGCTGCGGGGCCTGGGAACTCAGCCTCGGGCCAGCGGTTGAAAGTTCTATCCTTACATCTTCCCAGTCCTCTCCGCTCTGCTGGTGCAGGGAAGCCAGATATTCCAGCACAACTTCCCCGCGTTCTTCTCCCACGCGCGCGGTATAGGAGGGATTCCAGTTCACGCGGCCGACCAGATAAGACAATTCCAGCTCGGTCAGAACATCTTCCCCGCACTCAACAAATACCACAGCTTCCTTCACCGTATGGGTCGAGCGGCCGGTGATCATGGAGCGCTGCCGCCGGACAGTGTCAATCTCCCGCCCGGTTTTGTCTTTTTCCGTTTGCAATTCCAGTTTCTCTTCGGCGATCTGTTGCCTTTGCTCAAAAAGATACCCCGAAAGCTCCATCAGAGTCTCAGCATTAAGAACTCCTTTTGTAAGCTCTTCCCTTGCGCCTGAAGAGACAAATTTCTCAAGACTGTCCAGATAAGCGCTTCTCTGAGACAGCACGCCAAGGCGGCTCTCAAGGTGCTTTATTTTCAGCTCAAGCGTATTGATACGCCGGTCCAGCTCCCGCACCTCGTCCCTGATGTCCTCCTCCACCGCTCTTTCTCTATACCGAGTGGAACGCACATGTAACGCCCCGACGCCTTCGGCGTAAAGGCTCTCCGGGATGATATGCTCGGGGAGTTCGGTAATCACCAGCTCATGCTCGCCTTCCTCCAAATCTGCCGGTACCCGGCGCGTAACGAGTGCCTGCCCCTGGTAAGCCACGACTTTTTCTATCTCGCCTTTCGTCCTCATCTCCCCGGCGAAAAGAGAAGCCGCAACACAGATCGGAAAACACACTATACCAACAACAGCTACAACGGTTTTTCGATAACACATTTTCCTGCCTCCGTGTATAAGGATATCTACCAGTTTTTCAAAGACTTCTCCCCAGCATAGGGGGGCGCCTTCGGGCGCTGCAAAAAAATTTTCAACATTTGAAAACATCTTATCCCTCAAGCTCTTGCAATCTTTCGATCAACTCCCTTGTCGATTCAACGTCGGTTAAGATGTCTTTATCTTCCAATATTTTCATTAAAACTGCTCCTGTATCCACATCGGTCAGGATTTCCTCACTTTCTGTTTTTTCCATCAGCTCTTTTATAGCTTCGATTTCTGCGAGAGACTCTTCCCTCTCTTCCGGGGGCTTCCGTCTCGCTTCTTCGGCTATCAGACTTAACACCCTGCGAAACTCGCCTTCGTTTGCCAGAATCTCAAGTTTTTTGCCATACAGGAAACGCCTCGCCTCTCCCTCGAACATCGGCATGGTTTCCTCCAGAAGCTGCAAAGCATCGTCAGTATCACCGTCTTCGTATGCAATTTTTTCCGCTTTGATCGCGAAAGCTACAGCAAGATCGGTGGCATCAGGGGCATAATCCACCAATTCTTGCGGCTTTCCCCTGAAAGCCAGGTAGCTTTCAACTCGAGAGGATGCGATATTCTGGAATGGTGCATCTGGATTAGACGCTATCTTTTTATACAGAACAATTGCGCTTTCGTTTTTCCTTTGACTTCTGAGTGCTCTTGCCATCAGAATCATATCTTTGTACTTCTCATTCTCTGTAGAACGCTCTTCACCGGCCTGTTTCATCATCTGCCTGGCTTCATAGTAGAATCCCTTTCGAATAGCAACAAGGGCACGATTAAAATGATTATCCTGGGTCCCATGTTTTTTGAGACGTGCCTGGATTGTCTTCTCAACTTCTTCAGCCTCAAACTTTTTTACGTGAGAGTAAGCTATCTCTTCAGCGGCCAGGTCGATAGCTTCGCGCAACTTATCCTCCTCGAGCAACATTTCAAGCATGCGGCTCAGGATTATATCTCTTGGCGCATTTTCCTCAAATACCTGCAAAGCCTCCCCGAGCAATGTCAGTGCCTTATCTGAGTCTTCTTCAGCAATTTCTCCGGCCTTCTGCGAGAAGCCGTGTGCCAACTTTACGGCTTCCTGTTCGGGTCCTTCCGGCGCGCCG
>PWZK01000338.1 GCA_003567495.1 Candidatus Brocadiaceae bacterium | reverse complement strand
CGAACCTGAAGATTTTACCGTCGATCCGTTCGGGAAAAATCACGTGATTGCGGTTTTTGGGCACACATATATTCATAACCTCCCAATTTTCGAAGTCCTCCGTGACAGCCGTCACAGTGGCTTCCCCGTCCCCGATGCCGGTCCACGCCGTCATCCAGACCTTTCCGTCCAACACCGTCAGGCGTGCATCACATAGCCGGTACATAAAATGATCCTGCCGGTCGTGAAACAAAGGCTTGGGAGCCACAGTCCAATGAATACCATCGTCGCTGGTGGCCAGCCCCTGGTTGTTGCCGTGGAGCTGTTTTTTTTCGGCGTCGCCGAAATCGTTTCGAAAGACCATTACGTACTTGCCCCGGTATTTGCAAATCCCGGCGTTGAACACAAGGGTGGCATGGTAAGGTACATCTTCAGCGCTTAACACCGGGTTGCCGGAGTAGCGTTTAATACAGGAAGCCGTTTTCCAGTCAAATTTCTTCGCCGCGTTCAAGTGACACCTCCTTTTATAATTTTCTGTCGCTAAAGTAATGTGGATATTCCAGTCTGTAGTGATTCTTTTTATAGATCTTTCCCCTGTTTGCACCCTGGCATGCGCAAAAAAGCTTACAGGTAAGTCCTCACTTGACAAAAACTCGCCCTGGTGATAAACTTTACGCAAGCTGAACAGGCCTGAGGTAAGTCCTCAGTGAACGACGTATCATTTTGCTTGTACGGGCACTTAAACCGCCGTTTGCCGTTGCCGGGAGCGCGGGCGTCCCCGCCCGCATGCCGTTAGTGCGGACTCTGGCGCCGGCGTTCCCGGGGAAGGCGTGGTTCACTGAGGACTTACGGCCTGAGTTTTACCTAACATCGCGAAATGTATAATAATCCATTACATTGACCATTGTCAAGCAAAAGCATTCAGTGGACCCAACAGACGCGCACGAAATCGTTTTCCGGGGAAAATGAGGGCATACCCATTGGCTAAAGAAGAAATCTACGAGAAGGCACGCAAAGCCGCCAATATGGGGAATTATGAATATGCCACGGAGCTGTTCCGCGAGGTGCTTCGCCATGAACCGGAGCATCCCGAAGCTCGGTTGCTTTTGCGCGGGACGGAACGCAAGCGTGCCAGTGAAAAGGCCGGCGGCCTGTCTGCCCCGGCGGCATATATCGCGGTTTTGGTGCCTCTTCTTAAAGCTCAGTTGTATATAAAAAACCCTGAGAAAAGACTGGAATGCTACGAAGATGCGCTTGAGAAGCTGCCTGAAAACATATTTATTTCAATTCGAGCGGGCAAATCGGCCGTGAAATCGGGGTTTTCGCATGCGGCGATTACCATTTTTAAAGATATTCTTTCCAGGGCGCCTGAGAATAAAGCAGCCCTCAGACATCTCGGAGAACAGCTGGAGGCTATCGGCGAGAGCAGAGAGGCCCTTAAATACCTCAATCGCCTCTCGCAGTTGAAACCGAACGACCGAGAGCTTGCCGGGCAGGTGAAGAACCTGGAGGCCGAGGCCCATATGAAAGAAAGTAAAATGGACGAGGCGGAAAGCTTCAGGGACATGATAAAAGACGAAGAAGCTGCCCAGGAAGCCGTAAAACGTTTCGAGACAGCCGATGAAAAGAGAGCAAAGCAAATTCAGCAAGCGCTCAGCGAACTTAAAGCGGAACCTGATAATATAAATAAGATAATTCGGATGGCCAACCTTTTCCAGGATGACGGACAGCATGTGAAAGCCGTAAAACTATTGCAGAAAGCACGGCAGAGGCATCCGGAGCATTATGATATCCGCATGGAACTGGGAAATTTGCAACTCAGGATCATGGGAAAGAAAGAAAACGCCATGCAGGAGAAATTGAACGCGTCTCCGGACGACAATGAGATTAAGGAAAAACTGGATTCACTGGTCGCCAAACGCAAAGAAGTCTCCGTTCGGGAATATAAATGGCGGGTAAAAAAACATCCTACCGACCGGTCTTTAAAGCTGAAACTGGGCGACGCCTTGTTTGAAAAAGGCGATATAGACGCTGCAATTGCTTCGTTCCAACAGGCCGTGCAGAGCCCGACACTGGAATTGGAGGCAGCAACCATGCTGGGGAAATGTTTTGCAATGAAAGGGCAACACGACCTGGCGGTGGAACAGTTCGACAGGGCGCTTGCGCTGCACAAAACGCTGGATGCGAAAGGCATGAACCTGCAATACGAAAAAGCCCTGGCCTTGGAAGCGGCCGGCGAAAAAAAGCAGGCTCTGGATATCTATAAGCTATTGTATTCAAATGACATCAATTTCAAGAATGTCGCTGAAAAAGTGGAGAAACTGGACAGTACTTCTTAACTACAAGTTAAAAAAAGGAGACCTGAAATGACACAAAGAGCTTCCGCCGCAAAATCTTTCAGAAGGAATGAAGTTAAACGTAAACTCAATAAAAGCGTGAAAAGCAGGTTGCACACAGAGACCCGAAAATTTGAGAGAGCGATTGAGCGCGGCAGCAGCGATGAGGCACGCGAGCAACTCAACCTTGTCTCTAAACTGCTGCACCAGGCTGCATCTAAAGGTGTTTTACACAAAAACACCGCCGCCCGAAGACAGTCGAGACTGCAGTCAAAGCTGAACAGTCTTGACGCAGCCGATTAACCCGGGTAAACGAGAAGAAGAGGTGCGAATATGGCTGAGATTGATGGCCAGGGGGAAAAGTATCCGGAAAGGGAAAGCTGGTCGAGTAAGTTCGGATATATATTCGTCCTGAAATACATCGTCCCTGTTGCCATAGCAGGCATCATGATCGCAGGCCTCTGGCAGAGTTTTACGGAATGATGTCTTTCAGAGCCAACGGAAAATGCTCAGTGGCATGTTGGTTTGATGTGGAAGATGGCGGAAGCTTATGAAAATACAAACCAGTCCGTAGGGGCGAAAAATCTTTCGCCCAAACGTTAAAACGTCCCCTGAGCGCCTGAAAAGGGCGAAAGATGTTTCGCCCTTCGCTTCCGACCCTACGGTGCGCTTCAGTGAGTGGGGCAAGGATGGCATCCCCGGGACAATCGGCGAAGATGCGCGCATGTACCTTGTGGTAAGTCTGCGTAGTAAGTTGCCAGCCTGTCACCGTTCGAATCGCCTCGCCCGCCGTAAGTCCTCAGTGAACCACGTCTTCCCCGGGAACGCCGGCGCCAGAGTCCGCACTAACGGCATGCCTGCCTGCCGCGCTGCGGCGCAGGCAGGCGGGCGGGGACGCCCGCGT
>PWZK01000106.1 GCA_003567495.1 Candidatus Brocadiaceae bacterium | reverse complement strand
CTCGTTACCGTACATCGCCAGGATAAGCCCCATCTGCCTTGCCTGACTCATGCAGGAGGCCTGCCGCGCCTGAGCGCGCGCCCTGGCAAGGGCGGGCATAAGCATCGCCGCAAGGATCGCTATGATAGCGATAACTACAAGCAACTCTATCAATGTAAATAGCCTTCGAAACATGTCTACTTCCTCCGAAAAAAAAGTTTTACTCTATGTGTCCGGCCGCACGCGACGTGCGCCGGGGACCGTAATGGTACGCTTTTAAAGGCGAGTCCGCTTCTCTCTCTCTTTACCCGGCCGGCCTGCCGGCCGACGCGATACGTTAAATCCGCCGAGAGAAAAAAACGACCCTGCACGTCTTAATCCTCCTTTCTGCCCCCGACCGGGTCCTCCGGCCCCGCCGGGGCGACGTCAAAAACATTAAAATGAAAAACACACACAACTCTATATTTTGCAGTATTCACTAAAAACAAAAAAGTTGTCAAGTAAAAAAACGGGCCCCGCAAAAAACACACAACACCGACCAGGCGCCTGAACTTTGTAGTCCTTTGATCATTACTGCGGTAACTCCAGGAAAAAAACGGCCCGTTCACGCCACCGCACCAATCATGAAAACGCAGGCGAATACGCCTGCGCCACAAAAGGCCAAGCATATCGTAAATATTATTCGGCCTGCCGAATACTTACAACCAGCCTATTATTTATTATACACCGGAAAAAAGATTTGTCAAGTCAAGAAGATTTTTATGCCGGTTTGCTGAGATTCTCATACAAAATACCAAAAACCTACACACCCTCAATACCATCCGACAACCTTCCCGCAGCTTCTTTCAGATCATCGCTTTCAACTGCCGTATAGTAGCGCGTCATCAGGGAAGAGGTGTGGCCGAGCATTTGCTGAGCTACTTGTTCCCGGACGATTTCATACATGTCTTAATGATATGGATTCAATACCAAAAAACTAAGCCTTCTCAATCTCATCTGAAAACTGTCCCGCAACTTCTTTTACTTCATCACTGTGAGCATGGATATAATACACACTCATCAGTTCATCACTGTGCCCAAGTATCTGTTTTACGATGTTTAGCGGGACTTTCATTTTTGAAAGCGATGTAGCACAGGTATGACGGAGTTTACCAGGCTGAAAATCGATTAGCTCCTCGTGTTTTTTGCGTAGATTTTTCTTTAGTCTGCTGTGAACTGCGCCAATATTGAAAGCTTTTCCGTTGTTATTGACAAAAACGGGATCATCGGGGCCAGTGTTTCCGTTTTGTTTTCTTAGTTTTTTCTGTTTTTCGATAATTTTTTTTGCACCTTTGATCATGGGTACATATCGTGGTTTGTTTGTACGCCCACTGGTTTTATGCTGTGTGAGAATTATATAGCCGTCTTTCTCGTCTATATTCTTCCACTTAAGCCCCAGAGGTTCGTGTGGTCTCATCCCGGTGTGAAGCAAAAGGTTGAAAATGTCGCCCAGAGGAGGAGAGTCATGACACATTTCAATATATTTCTTGGCGGTTTCCAGGTCATAGTATTTTTTGTTTTCCTGATCTGCCGAATCGTAATGACCGCCTACCTTTTTTACGCCTTTAGCTGGATTCTTCTCTACTAAGTCATTATCTATGGCCCAATTATAAAGCCCTATTAGCCGCCCCCTCATCTTGTTTCTTGTTGTCCCCTTAATCCCGCGCTTCTTCATGTCGGCTTTAACTTTTTCGATATCCGTAGACGTCAGCTCAGCAGCCGGTTTGTCTCTGAGGTCCTTAAATTTAAGCACGTATTTGAACCTGCTCTCGTAGCCTTTTATTGTATTTTCAGCTAGGTCACTGTTTCGGCATACCTGAAGATACTTATCGATCAGCCCGGACAATGTCAATGGAGCGGAGCCTCTGTCTTGCGCAACACCATCCACATCGGTATCGGGCGTTTTTTTGTCACCGGATAATTCCTGCGTCTTTCTTTCTTCAGGTAAGTACTTATCAAAGAAGGGCTTGATTTGATTATGTAATTTATCAGCCCACTCCCTATGGTTCAATTGGCTCAACGCAGGAACATCTATGGGGAGGTCGCGTGCACATTCTCTTGCACCTTTATATATATTATTTACAAGAGGTTCAGTTAATTCCCAGGGGTTATAGCCTGGATCGGGCCTTGTTTCATAATGAACGTCAAAATATTTTCTCTGGATCTGTTCTGGAATAGCCGGCAAATCCTGGAGTAGCGCAATATCCCTGCCCAGCCTGAACCAGCGATTTGTAATGCCCGCTGTATCCGACCCGTATGAAAGTGCACAGCTCCAAATCCGGTAGAGTGCCTCGTAAATAGCTGAATCTTCTATGATTGGCACCATAACCGACGGGAGCGTAACAAGTTCTCCCGGAGCTACGGAAGCGGGCCGATGGGGGGGCATATTTCCCGGCTTGTCATCATACCGTATTTCGGGTCCTCTCCAGTATTCCGCATCAACTGGATCCTTCGGGACTTGAAACACTAACTGTTCCATATGTGAAAGGGCGTGGTAGAGATCGCCGAGGCAGTCTTCTGTCATGCTTTTGTATTTTTTTGCTTCTTTGAGAGTTGCGTTAGCATAAAACCTGACAGGAGATTTCCCTATTGCTTTCAAGCTTTTTTTGACCCCGGACAGCAGGGGCTTTTGACTGGCGGCAGTAAGTTGATGTAACTCGGCAACGTGCACACATACCCTGACTATAAGACCGCCGTAGCCCAATTTGGGGTCTGTCCAGGCATCAGAAAAAGCGCACCAGAGTGCGGAAAGACGCAAATGGTTTGCCCCACAGCAGAGGGTGGAATAAAGGTCAAAGGCTTCCTGGACGGGCCCGGTGTAATCCACCTTTGGGCCGGCATCAACCGCAAGATTATCAAGGCGTCCCAGAGCTTCGCCCAATATCCCGATTCGCTCTCTGTCCATATCCAGCCATCCGCGCTGCAGGCATCCCCAGGCACGGGTTGACTCATAAGCCACTGAATAAGCAGCAGCATCTCCAGGTTTTAATTTTTTTTCGTTCATTTTGCTGTTTTTCTCACGGTCACTCTCTTAATATATCCGGTGGCTTGCGATAGTTTTTCGGCAGCATCCAGCATCTCATTACTGGCCGTTGCTGTGTAGTGTCGGGTCATCAAGGCTGAACTGTGTCCGAGTATTGCCTGGGCAACTCGCTCGGGAACCTGTTCCCTTGCGAGGTAGGTGGCGCAGGTATGGCGAAGCTTGTG
>PWZK01000179.1 GCA_003567495.1 Candidatus Brocadiaceae bacterium | reverse complement strand
TATATTCGACTGGAAGATTAGAATCGAGTACTGTAATCACAGTGGCCAACGCCTGCCTGCTGCAGGCAGGTGGTTCACTGAATATTTACTATTAAGGAGCAAAAGCTTTATTCAGACTGGCTCGGCTACAATGCTTTGCTCGAACCGGACGGATCCGAGTTTGTGCTCAACAGCGCTATCGGAACCCGGCATACCAATCGGTCTTTCGTTACCAGAGAATTTCCCATGGGCGATAAAGTCGAGGGGCTGCGCCCATACCTTCCCACGCGGGCACAGGCACGACAAAGACGCACCGCTTCGCGCTCCGAAGCGGAAGCGCAATGGCCCGACGTGCCCGAATTAGACCGTTACTCACCACATGTGTTTGAGCAGCGGGAGCATGAACCATGGTATCCCACAGAAGGCCAGCGGAAAGAGGCCCGAAAAAAACTGCCGTATTTAGCGTCGGATAATTTCACGCATCAGCGCGTCGACGACCGCTACGTATTTACCTACGTGCGCAGGCCGGGATATTATGCCGCCTTCAGCACAGGCAAACGCGGAGACAAGCAGCAGCGTCTGGGATTGGGCCTGATCTGGCATCCGCAGGCGGGTACGCTGATGCAATCCCTCAGAGAAGGCAAACTGGAAGCCTGGGGTACGCGGGCTGAAAGCGCCGAAAACGTTTACGAAGCCTCAGACATCACCCCCGAGATTGCTCGATTTACACTTAACGAAGCAAATATCGCCCCGGCTAAGGGCGTCCGCAATCTGCCTCCGGGTAAGCCGGCGGTAGAATATCCTCTGGGAGACGGCGAAAAGGGAAACACAAAAAAGGTTCTGTTCACCGACGAGCTGATTGCAGTCGAGGTGAACCACGTCGGGGCGTTTCGAGAGCAGATCCCCCTGCTGGTGCGTGAGAAAGACAGGATTACCGTGAACGATGAGACCGTATATCTCGAACGCAGCGGCGTCAGACTGGCCGTCAGATTCGAAGGCGCACGGAGTGTGGGAGTAGTGGATGGCGACAGCGACGCAGCCAAAGTCATTATCGCCGAAGGCGCCGGCCATCTGGGATATACTCTGAGATTCGAAACAGGGTAGGCGCTTAAAAGCCGCACATCGACAACGAATTGCCGATGTGCGAATTTTTTGTTTTTCAGGTTGCTATGGGTATTGGACTAAATTCAAAACATGCCGGCTACTTAACATTATAGGACAATCAATTGTGGATATTGGTACTGGCGGGTTTTCAGGGCGGTGTTATCAGGCGGCGGTTAAATATCCCTTTCAGGGAAAATCCGGCGCTGATGAACGGTTACCCAGGGTAGCGCCGGCAAAAGCCCGCCGTCGCAACCCTGGGCTTTAATTAAATATCCCCGTTGGGGAATGGATGCCGGCATTGTCTCCAGGCTTAATGGTTACGTCCCACAGCGCCAGGGAACGCCTGAACAGAGGGCAGCAGTTTCTTTTGTTTTGAATTTTGATATTGTAATTTTGAATTTATTTGGAGCTTGAGATTTTGAATTTGTGATTTGATTGGCCCGGTATGCGCCGACAGCCTGCCTGCCTGGCAGCAGACTGCCAGGGCGCCACATAACGGTTTGGTATGTAAAACAGCCTCTTTAACAGGAATATCATATGAAGCAAAAAAAACGCAGCATCGTAAAAGACCTGAACCTGATCCCGTGGCCATACAAGGTCGAATGCGACAATGAATATTTATCGATCGATTTACAGACGCGCATTACGGCCACCGACACTTCTCTGGCTCCTCTTGCGAAGGTTCTTGCGGGTGAGCTAAAGATGCTCACTAACATCGAACCGGCGGTGACCCTGGAGACAAAGCCCCGAGCCGGCGACATTACGCTTTCGATTGACAGTGCCATAGACATAGAACAGTACCACCTGAAAGTGGCGGAACGCGCAAACATCTCCGGCGGCGACTATGGGGGCGTTGCTGCTGGCACCGTAACACTTCTTCAGGCCCTGGAAATCGGTGAAAAAGCAGCAGCTCTTCCAGCTGTTGATATCGTCGACAATCCCTGCGCACTCTATCGGGGGCTGATGGTCGATCCTGCAAGAAGCTTTCACTCACCGGAGATGCTGCGACGTGTCATAAACCTTTGCCGGTGGTACAAAATCCGGTTCCTGCAGCTGCACCTGACAGACGACCAGTCTTTTACATTCCCATCTTCAGCTTACCCAAAACTGCCCACACCCGAACGGCACTACACACTCAGGCAATTGCGTGAGCTCGAAAAATACGCAAGCGAGCGCGGCGTGGTGCTGGTGCCCGAATTTGACATGCCGGGCCATGGGAAAGCCACTGTAGAAGCCTGGCCCGAGCTGTTCTCCACCGAAACCGGCAGCCGAAGCACTATGAATTATGCCAGGCCCGAGGTGGGTGAGGTACTTGATGATATTATAGGCGAGATGCTTGAAGTCTTCAGTTCCTCCCCCTACTTTCATATCGGAGCGGACGAAGTCAACTTCGAAAACCTGGACGAAGACCCTGATTTCCGGTTGGCATTGGATAGAACGGGGTTGGGGGATGCCGGGGAACTGTATCGCAAATTCATCGTTGAAAGAGATAAAACTGTCAAACAACATGACAGACAGACAATCGTCTGGGAAGGATTTCGCCGGAGCGGCAGGGTCAGGATCCCCCGCGACATTCTTGTGATGGCTTTTGAATCCTCATATTATCGACCTGAACATCTGATAGAAGACGGCTACACAGTTATCAACGCATCCTGGCAGCCGCTCTATCTGGTTGCCAAAAGGCCTGCACCGGTCGGCCAATGGCCTGTAGAGCACATCTACAACTGGAACATGTATCGCTGGGAACACTTTCGGGAAAAACGCCCCGCTTACGAACCGATAGATGTGCCGAAAGAGGCCCCGGTCATCGGCGCCCAGATGTGTTCATGGGAAAATCCACAGGATATAATCATACCTTACCTGCGCAAGCGCCTGGCGGCGATGAGCGAAAGACTGTGGAATGAACGACTTGACTGCGATTTTACTTTTTTTTCAAAGCGTCTCCATTCAACCGACAAACGACTGGATACGTTTCTGAAATAGGATGTTTGTGGCGTCACTACAGTATGTATTTATAAGCAAGGGGCTCACCTGAGGGAGATGTGACATACGGTGAGACTGTGAATGTACTGGCCATGCTCCGTGATCCCTGGGGTCTGCCGATTCTGCTTGTAAGTCGCAGGGATTTAATCCGCAGAACAAAATCAT
>PWZK01000186.1 GCA_003567495.1 Candidatus Brocadiaceae bacterium | reverse complement strand
GTAGGTCCGCCGCACAACAGCAAATTCGTCAAATAATTTCGCGCCCATGCCGACAAACTGCGCACCCTGACCCGGGAAAAGAACCGCTGTTTTTTTATTTGTGACATTCATATTTACACAGGCATATACGTCAATACCTCAACAAAGTGGCCCCCCATGTCAGCCCTCCGCCAAAGGCAAGCAGCAGAGCTATATCACCGCGCTTTAGCTTCCCTTCCCCGACGGCCTGCTCCATCGCTATCGGAATGGAGGCCGCCGAGGTATTGCCCATTCTTTCAATGTTCATATAAGCCCTTTCCTGCGGAAGGCCCGCACGATCGCAAACGCTCCTTATTATGCGTTCGTTGCTCTGATGCGGGATAATAAGTGAGATATCTTTCATATCCACACCGGTTTTTTCTTCCAGCGTATCGACCAGCTCCCCCAGTTTCCCCACGGCGAGCTTGAAAACCTCGCGACCCTGAAGCTGCATATAATGGCGGCGCTGCCTGACCGTTTCTTCGGATGCAACGAGCCTTGAACCGCCTGCGGGAACCTCGAGGATGTCCGCCCTGGCGGCATCGCCGCCCATTTCACAAAAAACAACTTCACCACCCCCGGGCGCACTCTCTTTCTGAAGCAGCGCCGCCCCCGCTCCGTCTCCAAACAGAATACAGGAGCTTCTATCCTCCCAATCGGTAAACCGGCTCAGCGTCTCAGCTCCGATAACCAGCACATTCTCGGCCATTCCGCTGTCGATCAGGGCGGCGCCCTGCATGAGACCGAACAAAAACCCGCTGCACGCCGCCTGAAGGTCGTAGCCGAACGCGTTTACGGCTCCTATCGCGGTTTGCACAATACAAGCGGTGGCCGGAAAAACATGATCGGGAGTGCACGTGCAAAGTATGACGGCGTCCACATCCCGCGCCGCAAGCCCGGCCGCTTTAAGCGCCTTCCTGCCGGCGGCTGCGGCCAGATCGCTTGTGGCCTGCCGCGGCGCAGCTATCCTTCGCTCCTTTATGCCGGTGCGCCTGACAATCCACTCATCGGTGGTGTCGACCATTTGCTCGAGCATACTGTTGTCAAGCACTTTATCCGGCACATACGCGCCCAGGCCGGCGATCCTTACGGGTAAATTACATAAACTTTTCATAGGTAACTGTTCTTTTGCTATTCTGCCCCTGATGAGCCGTTCAGCGAAACGTCGACACTTTTTTCCACGCCTTTTATCGCCTCAGTTATGTCTTCGTTGACATTCAGTTTCAGGGTGCTTCTGGCCTCTCGGACGGCGTTTTTCACCGCTTTTGCATCAGAGCGCCCGTGACTTATGATAATAACGCCATCGACACCGAGCAGCACCGCACCGCCGTACTCGGCATAATCGCCAACCCGGCGCGCTGCCTTAAATACGTCCTTGCAGAGCGCAAAACCGAGCTGCCTGCGTATGCTCCGCTTTATCTCCCCTTCCAGAAACTCCAGCAATTTCTGCACAAGGCTCTCACAGGTCTTGAGCAGGACGTTGCCGGTAAAACCTTCGCACAGAACGATGTCGCAGCCGCCGAAAAATATGTCGTGCGCCTCCACGTTACCCACAAAATTTATCGGGGCATCCTGGAGCATATCAAAGGCCTTTTTCTGCAGCTGCGCACCCTTGCGCTCCTCTTCGCCCACATTCAGCAGCCCGACCCTCGGGTTTTGCATTTCCATTACTTCGTTTGCAAAAACCGACGCCATAACGCCGTATTGCACCATGTGCAGGGGCTTGCAGTTGATATTGGCGCCCACATCGATAATTACCACGGGATGGTCTATAGCAGTCACAGGCACTGCGATACCGGGTCGCAGCACGCCCGGAATCATGCCGAGGAAAAGGGTGCCGGCGGCCACCATGGCGCCCGTATTACCGGCGCTGAGAAAAGCATCCGCCCGCCCTTCTTTGACCAGTCTGGCGCCGACGGCTATGGAGGAATCCTTTTTGCTTCGCAGTGCGGTAACCGCAGCTTCATGCATACCTACCACTTCGGTGGCTTCAACCAGCTCTATATTCGTCGGGACGTCTCCTAATGCATCAAGCTCCCTTTTAATATCGTCGCCGCGTCCCACCAGGATCACCGTCGTGTCGGAATAACATCCGGCAGCTTCACATGCGCCCCTGACCGGCTCGGCCGGGGCGAGATCGCCGCCGAATGCATCTACCGCAACTCGTATAGAACGCTTTGCCTCGCAGTTTTTGCTCGTTCCGGATACGTCCATATATTCACATTGCTCGATTATTTTAATACTGAAACCGCAATCAACAGACCAAAAACAAGGCTCATGCCTCGGTCTCCACGACCTGTTTTCCCCTGTATGAGCCGCAATTTGGGCAGATGGAATGCGGCGGCTTGGGCTGTTCGCAGCTCTGACAGAAGAAACTTCTGGAACGCGCGGAGGGCGCCCTTACCTTTTGACTTTTTGGTATGCACGGCACCTCAAGGCCCTGATGCGTCCTGCGTTTACGAGATCTCGACTTACTGGTTTTCTGTTTTGGAACGGCCATAACTCGACCTCCTTAAGGATATTTAGTTCACTGACGACCTGCAAAAATCACGCCCAATTTTACTCGATTACAGGAAGTAAATCAAATTACATGCAGGTTAAGCAAACATGTCACCTGTCGCGTGCGGTTTCGCACACGAATAATACTGCGCCCAGTAGCGTGACGGGCAATATATTTACGGCCCACATAAAAATGGCAAAAACGGCCGCATGTGCCGTCGGCACGGCAAAACTGCCGGCCGCAAGCAAAGCAGCAAGATGATAGGTGCCGATAAAACCAGGCGCCTGCGGCAGCGCCACCGCAACACAGACGGCGAGGGTGGCCAGAAAAGCACCGCCCGGCCCTATATCCACCCCGAGCGACGCTGCCAGAAAAAACGTGCTTACCGCCTGAGAAAACCATGCAAAGGCGGAGAAAAGCAGCAATGAAAAAACCGCCCTGCGGTTTTGCAGCGCGAGTATGGATTCGAGAACCGACTCAATGAACCGGCTAAAAGGCGCACGCACGAGTGCCGGCAAAAACCCTGCGCACCGGCCGGCAATGCGGCGACACAGATTCGGATAAAAAAACACAAACACAAACACCGCCGCGGAAATTGCCGAAATGCCGGCGATAAGTGCTGTCCCTACTTTCAATTGCTCTATCAGACCTGAAGAAACCGGCGCGGCCCCGGGCAAAATAAAGAACAATATCACGGTAAAAAGCGCGAGAAACAGCACCCCGAAGAG
>PWZK01000051.1 GCA_003567495.1 Candidatus Brocadiaceae bacterium | reverse complement strand
ATGCTGATTTTCTTCCTGCTGCAGGCGCGAGAAAAGATTCTTTTGTGCCTCTGACCCGGCATTTTCAGCGGCTTTTGCATATAAATCATAACTTTCTTTTTCCATCTCCAAAGCCACTCCAATGGCCTCCTTTTCCCCGGCGGTGGCCGCCAATTCCCCGGAAACAGCGTCTTCATCGAGCCGGGAAAAAACCGTTCGGATACTGTCCGCTGGCGAAGACATTTCAGCGACATCAACCCCCACGCCGGCCGCCACCTTTTCTATGACCGCAAGGTGTCTCTTCTCGTCCAGCGCAAGTGAATTAAAAAAACTTTTTGCCGACGTGTTGCCGGAGTTTTCAGCCGCTTTCCCGTAAAAATCCATACCGTCGATCTCCATCTTACGTGCGAGTTGCAAAGCTTCTTTGAGACTATCGTTCATGTTTTCCTCCTGCTGTTTATAGGTATTTACACCTTACCCCGGCCATCCTCTCCGAACCCTTCCACATCAAACACACGCTTCCAATGCTCGATCTGACGCTGCACTTCGCCCGGCGAAGATGAACCGACAGTTCGATAATTTTCAATACAATTGCGTGCACCAAGCACGCCAAATACATCTTCGCATATCAGTTCGCTGAACCCGCGCATTTCATCGACTGAAAGCTCAGATAGCTTTTTATCGCAGGAAACGGCATATCTCACCACCTCACCAACAATGCGATGCGATTCTCTGAAAGGCAACCCTCTTTTAACAAGATAATCTGCCAGAGCGGTGGCATCCATATGCCCTTTCTCGCAGGCCGATGCCAACCTGTTTTTCTTAACGTTCGCGCGTGAGATCAGCAAAGCAAGGACGGAAAGTGATTTACAAACTTCATCTTTTGCCTCGAACAAAGGCTTCTTATCCTCCTGTAAATCCCTGTTATAAGATAGCGGAAGGCCTTTTAGAATTGTAAGCAGGCAGGTCAGGTCGCCATACACCTGGCCTGTTTTGCCCTTGATCAGCTCCAGAACATCCGGATTTTTCTTCTGAGGCATTATGCTTGAGCCGGTACAGAACGATTCGTCGAGATCCAGAAAATCCTGATCTTGCGAAGCCCATATGAGCCATTCTTCCGCAAGCCTTGACATGTGCATGGCAATCATTGACAGGGAAAAAACAAACTCCACGGCAAAATCACGGTCACCCACGGCGTCCAGGCTGTTGCGAAGAGCGGAATCAAAGCCGAGCTTGCGGGCGGTAAAAACCGGGTCCGCCGGCAGCGAGCTGCCGGCGAGCGCACAAGCACCAAGCGGCGAGGTGTTCAGGCGCTTGCGACAATCACGGAGCCTGCCTCTGTCCCTTTCAAACATCTCAACATATGCCAGTAAAGCATGGGAAAAAAGTATGGGCTGGGCATGCTGCAGGTGAGTGCATCCGGGCACGATTATATCGGCAAACGCTTGCGCCCTCTCGAGCAGCGCTTTTTGACAGCTCTCAAGAAGCCCGAGAACGGAATCTATCGCTCCGCGCGTCCACAACTTCAGATCACATGCCACCTGATCGTTGCGGCTTCTGGCGGTGTGGAGTTTCAGCCCCGGCTCACCTATCCGGTCGATCAGGGCCGCCTCTATGTTCATGTGAATATCTTCATGTTTTTTGTCAAATTCAAACCGCCCCGACTCTATCTCCTCCTCGATTTCTTTTAAGGTGCTGCGTATCTCGATAAAGTCCGATTCGGTTATAAGCCCGCACTCAAGCAGCATCTCAGCGTGCGCTATGCTGCCGCTTATGTCTTCCCGAAACAACCTGTAATCAAAAGATATGCTTTCGGTAAACTCCTCTACCGCGGGAGCGGTCGGCCCGCTGAACCTGCCGCCCCACAGTTTTTTGCTGTCACTTGTCACCCCCTTCCTCCAATTTTAATATCAAGATAAAAAGTATAGTTCTTCTTTCAACTACGATACGCCTGTCTGCCTGCCTGCCCGCCTGGCAGCAGACAGACAGGCAGGCAGGCAGGCGGTTAACTGAAAACTTCCCCCATTTTCCCTGATTTTCTAAAAAGTTTCAAACAAAAAGTGTCAGGCGGAACCCCTGCTTTTCTTTTTAAAGATCAAAAAAACGGCTATTGCGGAAAAACACACGAAGATAATACTCGATATGTTTCCTCCGCATTGCGGAGGCGAGCCGCTGCGTTCGAAATGGGCTGAGGGAAGTTTTTCTTCAGGCGCATCCGGTTGGAAAAACTCTTCAGCCACCCTGCCTGTATAGCTAAAACCGCCGGCCATGGCCTTGAGATCCTGTTCAAGCAGATCATACCATTCATTGAGCGCGAAGGCCTGTAATTGAAAAACGATTATATCCTGTTGCGGCGGCCTGACAAAATAGTTTGCCAGTATCACCCTGAGATCCTGGTCTTGTTCGATAAACTCGTAAAAAGATTTGTAAACTATCATTTCATCCCGAATTTCTATATGTGAATCGACCAGATCTCCTTTTTCTTCCATTTGAGCTAAAACCGCATTCTCCTGCCTGGCAATGTAATCGCGCAAATCCGATTTGTCGCGAAGCATGAACCTGTGAGGCAACTTTTCCAGGCTGATGCCGGTGCCGTGGGCATCTTTATTTTCAATCATAAGCAGCATGCTTTCAGGCACCCCGCCGCCGGGCGAACATCCACCCGGAACCCCACCACTCTCTTCACGTATCTGCAGGGGCGTTCGATACTCCCAGTAAGGAGCCGGTATCAGAAGCCTGTAATTTTTCTCCGTATCCTGCACAAACCGCCGCCCGTCCTCTTCCACCTCGGTAATACCCGGACTGTCACCTTCATACAAAACCGCCCCACCGGCATATTGAACGACAAAAAAAACCGTAGAAAAGATAATGACGAAAACCGGAATGTATTTAATGCATTTAAACATAAAAAACTTACTCGTATTTAATTTTGAGCACATCGACAATTTGTTGTCGATGTTGCCGTTATACTAAGACTTTTTCGCGTCTTTTGAAAAAGTCTTACGAGCGCTCTTTTCAACCCGTGAACTTATGCGACCACGGCGAAGCAGTGTCTCGATCGACTCACCCTCACTTAACGATTCCGCATCCGTCACCGGCTTGCCGTCGGGGTCTAAGGTTATACTGTATCCTCTTTTCAACACACTCAAAGGGCTGAGGGCTGAAAGCCGGTCTTTCAGAGACTCAACGCGTTGCGCTTTATTTTCTCTGAACCGACTCACTGCGGAATTCATGCAGTCGTTGAGTTCGTCAAGCCTCAGGTTCCTGTCATGAAGT
>PWZK01000227.1 GCA_003567495.1 Candidatus Brocadiaceae bacterium | reverse complement strand
GATGCACGCGAATATGCGTCCTTTTTTCAGTTCGGCAATCATCTCCGGTTCATTGACAATCGCGCCCCGCGCCGTATTTATAAAAATGGCATCGTCTTTCATGCTCTCGAAATGACGCCCCCGGATCAGGTTTTTCTTTGAAGGCGTATTGGGAGCATGGAGCGAAACTACGTCGCAGCTTTCAAACATTTCTTCAAGTTCCATTTTCTCACACCCAAGCTCCGCCGCGCCTTCATCGGACAGATGCGAGCTGTTGCAATAGACTTTTACGTCGTAATTCTGCAGCAGCTCCACAACTTTCTTTCCGATAGCGCCCATCCCGATAACGCCTATTTTGGCGCCGTACGCGCCTCTGACATCTTCGGGCTTTTCCCATATTCCTCTTCTGCTTTTAGTATGCTCGGTGAGAAAGGCTTTTTTCAGTGCAAGTATGATCTGGGCCACCGTCGCTTCAGCAACCGGAATGGCATTTGCCGACATCGGCGTGGTAATCAGTATCTTTCTTTTCCATACTTCTTCTGTCACAAAGCCCTTCACCGACCCCGCTCCGTAAAAAACGGCCTTCAGATTCGGAGCCGCATCCAAAAACTCTTTATCAAGTTTCATCATCCCCCAACCGCTGCATATAAAGTCCGCGGATGCAAGGTGCGGTTTGAGGGCTTCGAGGTCGCCGCGCAGGTGACAGCAATCCCGAAGATTCACGAGTTTCCTTAATTTTTCCGTATTTTTCTCTCCATAAATAACGTCCTTTTCGTTTTCACGCAAAAGCAGAATAGCTTTTTTCATTGGTTCCTCCACCGTTTTTCAGTTGATATTAAACGCAACACAAGGTGCAACACAAACGTCAGATCCATTTTTTCACAAACGGCCATACAGGCTTTTTATAGTAACGGTGCCCCTCATCGCCCACATAAAGCCGGCATCTGTCTGCAGCGCCTGCAACTTCATATATTTTCTTTGTTTCATCAAAAGCGGTTTTTACGGCATCCACCGGAAATATGCTGTCCTTCTCACCACACACCACAAGCAGCGGCCGCGGGGCAATTAGCCCGGCAACGTCGTACATCTCGCCAAGCCGCATAATGCCGGGCACAAAGTTGCAGTCGCAGTGATAGATTGAGCCCAGAGACGCCTCAAAAGTGCAGAAATAGCATGAGGGCACCGCGATGCCAATGCGTACATCTATTGCGGCCGCAAAAAGGGATATGGTCCCGCCTCCGCTGTTGCCTGTTATCACGACCCGTTCCGCCCGGATTTCCGGGCGGGTCCGTGCATAATCCAGGATGCGCCCCATATCATAGCAGCGCTCGCCTATCAGTGTCCTGCCGAACAGCAGCGCCAGTTGCTGCTGGGACTGACACGTATTTCTGCCCGGACTTCCCTTTCCCCAGGACTGAAGTGCCATGCGATGGTAAGCTCTGAGCACCGGGACTATGGCGATACAGCCGTTTCGAACCGCCTGAAAACCGATGTCCCTTTCGCCTTCAATCGCCGCTTTTTTCTGCTCTTCGTCTTCACACAGTCCCACATAAGTAAGATGCCCCGCGCCATGGCCGTGAGGCGCCAGCACCAGCGGCAGAGGCCCGTCCTGATCGTGCGGGCGCATCAGGTAGAACGGGATTCGGAATCCGGGTTCACTCTCTATAGTCCAAAGTTCCCTGACGCATTCATCCAGCTCGACGAGCTCTTCCATATGCGGGTTCAGATCGCAGTCGCCCCGCTCTATTATGTTTGGAATGCCCAGTGCTTCCACCAGGCGCGGGCGGAATGCCCTCTGCCAGGACATCAATTCCTCAGCGTCGGCAGCCCTGCACGCAAATTCGCGCCACGTTTCTTTTGCCAGATGTTTAGTGTAAGTCTCGGGTCCGAAAGATTCGTTACAGCCCATTTTCAATCTCCTTCTGTTGAAGATACTTTTCCAATTCCGCCCTGAATTCTTTCATTGCCGCACCCCTGTGGCTGTGACTGTGTTTTTCGTCCTCGCTCATCATGGCGAATGTTTTGTCGGCTGGCGGATATAAAAATACGGGGTCGTAGCCAAACCCGCCGCCGCCCAGCATACGCCCCGTTATAACCCCCCTGCAGACGCCTTCAGCTTCCAGTTTGATCACGCCGCCCGGATCCGCCATAGCTATGCTGCATTTGAAATGAGCCGCGCGATTTCCTTCTGCTACGCGCTTCATCTCTTCGAGTATTTTTTCACACAGCTCCCGCCGGCCTGCGCCTGGCCCGGCGTACCTGGCGCTGTAGATGCCCGGACGCCCGCCGAGCGCGTCAACGCACAGGCCCGAATCGTCTGCAACTGAATGAAGACCGGTAAAGCGCGCTATGCCGATTGCTTTTTTTCTCGCATTTCCCCTGAAAGTTTCTCCGTCCTCGATAATATCGGGGGCGTCAGGGTAATCTGAAAGCGGCATAACGGCGACTGAAAGTCCGGAGAGAAGCTCCGAAAGCTCCCGAGCTTTATCCTGATTTTTGCTAGCTACAACCAATCGCATTCCGGCCTCCATATTTCTCAAATACAGGAAGAGAATCAACATTTTACAGTGTTTGTCAGTATCTTTCAATTGACGGCCTGTTTTGAGACATCCCCAACCCGGACAAGCCGGAATTGACAAGAAGACTGATTTTTCGCCTATTCGTTTGCATCATGACCGGAAAACAGGTAAATTGTGAATAGTTTGAGACAGGCTGCATGAGCAAGGCCCGCCTGCTTGCTGCAGGCTGACTGGAAACGCGTGAAATAAGCGGGCCAGGAGGGCTAAATGAAACAAACTCGGTACAAGATCGGAATAATCGGCCTGGGAAACATGGGGGCCGGATACCTGAAAACTCTCAATGCCAGCGACCGTTGGGATGTTGTTGCGATATGTGACCGTAATGAAGAACGTCTTGAATGGGCCGCAAAAATAATACCAGGCGCCAGAAGGACACGCAAGGCAAGTGACATCACCAGTCATGCCGATATCGACGTGGTCGGAATCTTCACTCTCGCAGACATTCGACCTCAAATTCTCGAGGAGTCGCTCAAACAAGGAAAGCATGTCTTGGCGGAAAAACCGATTGCCGACAACGTTGCCGCAGAAAAGGAACTACTTCGCAAGATTGAGGCATCCGACAGACTCGTCCCGGTTAATTTATTCAATCGGAATGCCTGGTATCATGAGGAGATTCAGTCATTCATCCAGCAGGGCCAGATCGGTCAACTTGCCGTGATCGACATATCCCATCAAACACCGGGTATGATGGGATATGTCGATCACGGCAAGTT
>PWZK01000369.1 GCA_003567495.1 Candidatus Brocadiaceae bacterium | reverse complement strand
TCGATGAATTTTGCAAAATCGCTGTCACTTTCCGCCAGATGCGTCTTGCTTGCTCCGTAACTCATAGCCGCCTCGGTGCGCGTCCTGATTCGGTCGGAAACATAAATCTCTCCGGCGCCTCTGCGGCTTGCGCAGAAAGCCGATACCAAACCTATGGGACCCGCACCTATCACAGCGAAGCTTTCGCCTCCTACGGGGCGCACCAGGTTGTCGATTATATGCAGACCAATGGCGAGGGGCTCGCACAGCGTTGCTTCGGCGAATGTCATGGTATCGGGAATGGGGTGGAGCTGGGAATTATGCACTACGCGATATTCAGACAGGCACCCCGGCACGCCGCCTGATGCGCAGAACCTGACGTCGGGACACACGTTTTCTTCGCCCCGGGCACACCATTCACACTTGCCACAGGGCAGATCGGGCGAACACAGCACCCTCGTGCCCGACTGAAAGCTTTCGGCCCCGGGGCCCGCCTGCGCCACTTCCCCCGCGAACTCGTGTCCCAGGACAAACGGATAGGTTGTATCCGGCTCATGGTCACGCAGTCCGGCAAAAAAATGTGTGTCCGACCCGCAAATCCCCACGGCCCGCACACGCAGCAAAACCTCTCCGGGACCCGGCTCGGGGATGGGGGTTTCACGCAACTCAACACGGTTCGTTCTGGTAAGGAGCGCTGTTTTCATAGTGCCATTTCAAGTTAATTTTCGATCAATCGTTTTATATCCCGCCTTTTCCAGAACCTTTCGCACGGACTGGCATGCCGGAGACTGCTGCGGCAAATCCAGCAGCGAACGGCCCGACCAGTCAAAGCTTTCCACCTGACTGTCCGGCTCTATTTTGCCAAGATACCGTGCATGTTCCGTATCGGTCAGGCTTTCGGTCAGCTCGGCGGAAAATCTATAGTTCGCTACGATGTAAAGGTTTTTGTATGAGAAATCAATGCCGTTTGCTATTTCGGCAAACCGCCTGGTGTTCCTCAATCCTTTCGCCGAAGGGTCTGTTATGGCAAAAACGTCATCGGCGCGGCTGACCACGCGCCGGTTTATATGCTCAAGTCCGGCAGGCGAGTCGAAAACTGCAAAGTCATAGTTGGAAGACAGTTCGCTTATAAGCGAGCGTAGCGTGTTGTTGGGCGCGCAATAACAGCCCCTTGTCCATTTCACACCCAGCGTAAGGAGGTCGAAGCCCGGCCCTTCATGGAGGCAGGAGAGCTGCAGGAGATATTCAATTTTTTCCGGCAGGGGCATGGACTCCATCGATTGGCCCGCATTGCCGGTCTGGATCTCATGCATGGCCTCCGATACGGTTTTGATGCCTTCCGTTTGCAGGTCGATCCCCAGCAATGTTGAAAGGCATTGGTCGGGATCCGCATCTATGACGAGTTTAGGGCCTTCGAGCGCCCCGACGCACAGTGCCGAGAACGTACTCTTTCCAGTGCCGCCTCTTCCTGTTACAATAATACGTGTGGCCATTGGTTGCTCCATATTTTATTCACGCAGTTGCTTCAGACAACATTATAATAAAACGCAGAAGAAATGTCACTTACAACGGCTGAAATAGGCAGTGTAACCGGACAATTGTCTCCGCTGCTTCGCGGCGGTGAGATAGTGCGTATAGACCAGCCGGATAAGTGGCGTGTCATTTTCCACGTAAGAAATCGCGCAAAAAGGTGTTGGGTGCAATTTGTCGCACGTCCCGGTTTTAGCAGGTTTCATTTGCTTACATCACCCCCCAGGCCGGCGGCGAGTCCCGGGGGGTTCTGTAACGTGTTGAGACAGCACCTCACCGGAAGCCCGATAGAAGGATTGACCCGCGCCGCCGGCGACAGGGTGGTGGCGCTGCACTGTGTGGAGCGCGATGCGCTCCTTAGAAAAAAGCGCGTGCGTTTTATAGCCGAGCTGGTCGGGGCGGGGAGCAATCTTATTCTGGTGGATTCAGACGGCATCGTCCTCGGCTCTCTTTTCCCGGAGGATTCGCGCCGGCGGCGTATAGCGCCCGGCTTGCCTTACGAGCCCCTTCCGCCGGCGCCGGTGAATGTCGAACGCTCCGACCGGGACAGATTCAAGGCATATGCAAGCATTAAGGACATACTTTCGCTCAGCAGGGCAATAACAGAGCATTATGAGCAACAGGAGCAGCGCGATCGATTCGAGTCACGGTTGCAGGAGTTTACCCGTCGTCTCCGGACTCGCCGCAGCAAACTCTCGCGATTGCACGACAGCATCGTTTCTGACATAAAAGAATCCGAAGCGGCCGGGAGGGTGCGATGGGACGGCGAGCTGCTGAAAATCGCTCTGCCCGGTATGATAAAAGGACAGGGGAGCGTGACAGTTCCCGATTTTTTCAATGAGGGAAAGCCTGAAAGAAAGATTGAACTGGACCGGTTTTTAACCCCTCAGGAAAACGTGCAGCGGCTTTTTCAGCGCTACAAAAGGCTCAAGAAAAGACTCCCGCCGCTGCGGAAGAAGCTCGGAGATATTGAAAGGGAATCGGATGAACTTGAAAAAATATTCGTTTCGCTTAATAATATAACAAATCTCAGGGAACTTGAAAAGGTCGAACAAAGTGCAAGGACAAGAGGTGTTTTACCGGTCGCCGCACCTGTTTCCGGCAAGAGCCGGGCCGCAGGCGGCGGACAAGGCCCCAGGCGTTTTAGTTCTGAAGACGGCTTTGAAGTACTTGTCGCCCGCAGCAGTCGAGAAAATCGCCGGCTGACTTTTTCCATTGCCCGGGGCAACGATTGCTGGATGCACGTTCTTGGCCGACCGGGCCCGCACGTTGTCATAAGGAGAGGGCAAGATCGCGAAATTCCTGCCGGCACGCTCCTTGACGCGGCGCATCTGGCCGTTTATTATTCAAAAGCGCGGGGATCGGATTTTGCCAGGGTTGCATACACTCTTTGCAAATACGTTAAGCCCGTCAGGGGGGCCGGCCCCGGCGAGGTTCATTATTCCGGCGAGTCCACCATCGTGGTGCGGCCCGATGCCGGACGACTGCGTGCCGTGCTCGGTCGAGACCGGTAGGTGCTTAATATAGCCAATCTAACATTTTTTTGTCGCTTTGAGAATTTTTTATTTTCAGGTTAATATGGGTATGGGACTGAATTCAAAATGTGGAATTAGGAATTAGGAATCAACGACAACGACAAATGGCAACGACAAAGAGTCGCTTAGCAGCATTTGCCGTCAGGCCCGAAGGGCCGTCTGATTAATAGCCCGGGGTGGAAGCGCCATGTCGTTGGGCGCTGTAACCCCGGGAAACTCGTGCAGACAAC
>PWZK01000066.1 GCA_003567495.1 Candidatus Brocadiaceae bacterium | reverse complement strand
GATCTATCTGAAACAAACCGTGTCATTGTTAAAATACCGGGACAAATTCTCGACGAACAGTATACAATGCAGCTTATGCGAAATGCTGATCTGGATCTTATGCAGATTGTGCTGCTTGACAGAGTGCAAAAAAAGCGTCGCGTTTCGCGTGAGGAACACAAGCAGCTCAAAAAGGCTGGGTTGGTAGAGGGAAGGTACCCTAATTTAGTCGTAGCGGGAAGTGTGGCCAAAAAAACCGGACAAAAAGCCGAACACGTCAGACTAAAGGGTTTTGACAAAAAATACTATGTCAAATTAATTGTAGAACTTATACGAGAACACGGTCCTGTCTCGCGGAAAGAAATAGATCGGTTGCTGATTAACAAATTGCCCGATGTTTTGGATGAAAAGCAAAAAAAGAATAAAGTCCATAACTTATTATCAGAATTGTCCCGGAAACAGCGTATTCAAAATGAAGGCACCAGAGCCAAGCCCAGGTGGACAATTGCTGAAGAATAATGTCTTTGTTAAAAAGTGCGGCTTTATCAAAGGAAAAGGTTAGATTATCAAAGGCATAAAACGACTGACACCTCCTAAGTCGCTTCTCTAAATCATTTTACCTTTGATATAATTGTTAACAATGAATAATAGTTAACAAAGAAAAAAAGAAGTGGAAAAACTGTTGACGACAGTTATTAACACTACTTTGAAGAGGGCTGCTCGGCTTTGTATTTCTTCAATCTCTCTTCCATCCAGTCAAAAACTTCATCGCCGTACACGTACTGCATCATTCTGTAAAATGTTTTCAGGCCGGGGTCCTTCTTACGGTTCAAGATCCGGTTCATGTGGTCCTTCGAGATGTCAATCTTCCGGGCGGCCGTCTCCTGCGAATCCGAGCGCTCCTTCCTCGTCCGGTCAAATATCTTTATAAAATCCTCGATCTCCTCATACATTTTTCTTGCCCCGCCCAAAAAAGTTCCATTCTCAAAGAATGAGCCGCCGGCACTGCTGCTCCAATATAAAAAAGGAGCGTCAAACACGAAATCGCTCTTAACAGAAATGGGATATCACGCCCATTGATCGTAGAGGACTTGCGAAGACGCTCCCGAAAAACGTACGAGAACGTCGCCACAGTATGGCCCCGATCATTGGGTTCGAATGTGATATTTTTTTCTGTTAAGGCCGAAACTAAGACGACAGCTTTATTTTATTTCTACTTTTTTTCGCTTTTTTTCTTCCGCTATTGGCCTCCGATATTGTCGGTTTGTGTCCGGAAAAAAACAGGCGGTGTCCGAGTTATGACCATATGATACCGGATAGTGTCAAAAAGTCAAGTACAGCGGCTGTAGCGTTTGTATGTGGCGTATAGGCTTCCATTTGACTAAAAACGCCGAATCCCTTAAAATGTTCATAGTGTAGCTGACAATAGATCGACTTTGTAAGCCAGCATGATTTCGTCTTCGGATTAACCGATGGATATGAGACATTGTGAACTAAGAGAATCAGGTGAAAATAATCATGGTAAATCGGGAAGAGAAGTCGGCGGAGCAGGCGCAGAACCTGAGCAGCTCAGGGGATAATGATTCTGAAAATGACGTCCAGGCAAAGGGCGGATTCATTACGTTCTTGTCGAAGATGGACGAACATGATATGCTTACCGAAGAGGGGCTCGCGGAAGGGTTCGGGGTCAGTGCCCGGACGATAAGAAGGATGATCGAACGCCGCCAGATTCCAAAACCTCTTCTGCTGGCCGGACGCAAGATCTGGAAAGTGGGTGCCATTATCGCGCATCTGGATATGATGTCGCGTATAACCCTGAAAGAAGCCGAAACACTGAGGAAAAATCAAACACTTTAATCGAGGATTGAAATGCCATACGTGTTTAAAACGATGCAGAGTAACGGCGAACCTCACCGAAACTGGCGGTATCAGTATACCGACTGGACGGGTCGGCGCCGTGGCGCGACGGGGACGGCGTCAAAGCGCGAAACGGAAATGATCGCGCTGCGGGTCCAGGACAAACAAGATAAAATCCGCAAAGGACACGCCCCTCCCCCCAACACCGCCATAAGGCATAAAAACACGGCTTTCTCAGAAGTAAAAGATAAATATATCACGTGGGGAGAATCTCAGGGCGGGACCGGCGGGCGCCCCTGGGGAGAAGGACACGCGGCAATGAGACGCGCCCACCTGGATTGGTGGCAAGAGCGGCTGGACCTTGAGATTGTAGGGGATTTGTACAACATCCTGTCGAAAGTCGAAGGTATACTCCAGCAACTCAAGGCGGAAAGAGGTCTGTCAAGCACAACGCTTCAGCGCTACGCCGGCGCGATGAGGGCGTTCTGCAACTGGGCCGTAAAGCGCCGCTACCTCGCGGAAAACCCTCTTGCCGAACTCGCGCCTTACGACACCACGCCGACGGAAAAGCGCCGGGCTCTGTCATTCGATGAAATACCGGTTCTGCTTGAGGCATGCGACGAAAAAAGATGCCCCTGCTATGAGCTTGCACTCTGTAGCGGGCTCAGAGCCAGTGAACTGCGGAAACTGAAGGTGAAACATCTTGATCCGGAAAAAGGCGGGCTCATCCTGGGCAACTGGACCAAGAACCGTGAAGCCAGCTTCCAGCCTCTGGCCCGGCGGATGATCGACAGGTTGCGGGAGCTGTCCGCCGGTAAAGACGGTGAAGAAGAACTGGTATATGTGCCATCGCATACGGCGCGGGATCTGGACAAGGATCTTGAAGCGGCCGGAATTCCCAAAAAGACCGAGGCCGGAAAGGCGATCTTTCATTCACTGCGCTACACCTATGCAACGATGCTCGATCAACTGGGTGCGAGCGAGAAAGAACAGGAAGTCCTGGTGAGGCACGTATCGTCCGGACTGACCCTGCTTCGCTACACCCGGCCGATACCGGAGCGTATCGGAAAGCTGGTCGAGGAAGTGGGCGAGATCGTGCTTCAGGATAACAAAAGCACAATAGGAGCACAATGGGCGCAACACGAAAAAGACAAGATACTGTCTTTTAACGAGTTGCAAACTCAAGGTCCCGGGTTCGAATCCCGGCGCCCCGACCATTCCCGCAGAATCATCCGGACACCACCTGCCATCGTCCGGACATAACAGCCCACAATCCGGACAGTTACAGCAATCCGAAAAAATCCCCCGTCGGAACCCGGACAGAGAAAAACACCTTCCGGACGCAGGATGTGGTTTTCCGGAACATAATATTTGCAGTACGGCCGCGCTTCCCGATGACCTGAAAAAGGTCATCCGCGCCTGGCCGGACCTCCCCGATCACATCCGATC
>PWZK01000142.1 GCA_003567495.1 Candidatus Brocadiaceae bacterium | reverse complement strand
GGCGGCACCGGACACGTTGGAAGAAGATTAATTCCGAAAATGATAGACAGCGGCTGGCACGTGGTGGCGCCGTGGCGAAGCACCGGTTCATGGGAGGATTTTTACCGCAGCCTGAGCAGCGATTCGCAAAATGCCTGCACCGGCATAGAGGCCGATCTGACGAATGATTCGAACGTGCGCAGCCTGATGGAGAATACATACCAGCGATTCGACCGGATAGATGCGCTAATCAACCTCGTGGGCATGTTCAGCTTCGGAACCGGAATACACGAAATGACATGCGATAAATGGCACGCTATACTGGACGTAAACCTCACGAGCGTGTTTTTGTGCTGCAAGCATGTGCTGCCTGCCATGCTTGGATCCGGGCAAGGCAGCATCGTAAATTTCAGTTCCAAGGCCGCAGTTGATATCCAGCCGGGCGCAGCCGCCTACGCCGTTGCCAAGTCCGGCGTTATTACGCTGACCGAGGCACTGCGAGAAGAACTGAAAAATACCGATATAACCGTAAATGCGATCATGCCGGGTATCATCAATACTGAAGCTACGCGCAGGCTGATGCCGAAAGCAAATCATAGCAAATGGACACAACCCGACCACATAACTGATACCATTATATCCCTGTGCAACGGGAGCCTGAAAAATGTAAGCGGAAGCGTGCTGCGAATGTTTGGGAAAATGTAATACATGCTTTTCAAAGGGGAGCCGGTCATATGAACAAAAAAGTCGTTGTCATCGGAGGCGGGCTCGGAGGGATATCGGCGGCCATAAGCCTGAAGACGTCCGGCTTCGAAGTAGAGCTGCACGAGAAAAATGCGCACCTGGGCGGCAAGCTGAACGTGCTGAAAGCAGACGGGTTTTCTTTTGATCTCGGGCCTTCCATACTGACCTTCCCCCACATCTTTGAGCAGCTCTTCGAGAGTGCCGGCAAAAAAATGGAAGATTACGTGCAGATCGTCGAACCGAAGGTGCACTGGCGGTGCTTTTTTGAAGACAAAGACCGCATAGATATTTTGAGAAACGTAGACGACATGCAGGCCGCCAACCCCTCCCTCAACGCAAAAGACATAGAAGAACTAAAACAGTTTCTCGACTATTCCGGCAGGTTATACCGGAATGTCAGTGACGGCTATTTCGACAAAGGCATGGATACGCTGCTGGAAGCGCTTAAAACCCACGGAATTTTCAAGAGCCTGACCGGTTTCGACCTTTTTTCCACCATGCACGAGGGAGTAGGCAGGCACATAAAAAATCGTCACCTGGCCCATATCATAGATTTTTTCGTCAAATACGTGGGCTCATCGCCCTACGATGCGCCGGCCGTGCTCAATATGATTCCCTACGCTCAGTTTAAATTCGGACTATGGTATGTAAAAGGAGGAATGTATGACCTGGCACGCGCACTGCAACGCCTTATGGAAGAAATTGGCGTGACCATTCACCTGAACAGCGAAATCAAAGAGCTGAGAAAAGAAAATGGGAAAATAACCGCAGCCGTCACCCGGTCGGGGAGTATCGCTGAAGGCGACATGTTCGTCAGCAACATGGAAATCATCCCGGCCTACCGCGAACTAACCGGTGAAGACCGGAAGTTCATGGCCAAATACGAAAAGTTCGAACCGGCATGCTCCGGCCTGGTAATCCATCTCGGGGTTAATAAGAAATACGAACAGCTTGCACATCATAACTTCTTCTTTTCAAACGACCCAGAAAAACATTTCGACGACGTATTCAGAAAACACCTGCTGCCGAAAGACCCGACCATTTATCTCGTAGCGCCGCTGCGCACCGATCCGTCGGTCGCACCGCAAGGACACGACAACATAAAAATACTGCCGCATATACCCTGCATACAGGACGACCCGTTCACTCGTGAAGATTACTTGCAGCTCCGCGACCGGGTACTGGATAAGCTTGAAAGAATGGGGCTGGATGGACTTCGAAAAAACACCGTGACGGAAGACATGTGGACACCGGAAGATATCAGAAACAAATACTTTTCAAATCGCGGCGCAATATATGGGGTGCTCTCGGACAAAAGGAAAAACCTCGGGTTCAAGGCCCCCAAGAAGAGCCGAAGATACAATAATCTGTATTTCGCCGGCGGCAGCATAAACCCCGGCGGCGGAATGCCAATGGTAACCCTCTGCGGCATGCAGGTCGCAAGGATAATAAAAGAAAATGTTTGAAAAATTAGTCCACGAACAAAAGCGGTATTTCAGGTCGGGCCGGACTTCGAGTATCGACTTCAGGATAAAACAACTCCATGGACTGAAGCAGCTTGTTCAGAACTATGAAGGCCGAATAATAGAAGCTGTAAAAAGCGATATCGGCCGGCCGGAGACCGAGATATATACGAGCGAAATATATACGGTCGTCTCGGAGCTAAAACTGATGATCGGAAATCTGAAAAAATGGGCAGACCAGGGTGTACTGCTACTCAATGCGACCCTGACAGTAAGGGCTGCAAGTCCCGGATCCCACCAGAACAAAGGTTGGGAAACATTCACTGATGCGGCTATTTCAGCCCTTTCCGAAAAACGCTCAGGTCTTGTGTTTATGCTTTGGGGCAGCTATGCCCAGGCAAAACAGGGCTTAATTGACAACAGCCGCCACCATATACTTAAGGCACCGCACCCCTCCCCTTTCTCAGTTAGAAGGGGGTTTTTCGGATGCAGGCATTTCTCTGCCGCAAATAGCATACTCAGGGACCAGGGCAAGGAAGAAATTGACTGGGCAATTGAATGATATTTTTTTACGACATTTGTAAGCAGCTACCACCAGGGATATGCTACCCTGATTGATTTTATAAATATTGAAACAACCCTGATTTGGAAAAGTACATTTTTGGCATCCATCCGATACTGGAATACCTGGAGAGTGGTAAGACACCGGAAAAAGTGCTTATACAGAAAGGACTGCAGGGGAATAACTTCCAGCGGCTCTTTTCGATAATAAGAAGTAAAAAGATACCATTTCAGATGGTTCCGCCTGAGAAACTTAACAGGGTAGTAAAAAAGAACCACCAGGGTATCATTGCATATATACCGGCAATAGACTATGCAAAGCTCGAGGATATAATCCCGGGAATTTTTGAGTCAGGCGAGCAGCCTTTGGTTGTCATACTGGAAGGTGTAACGGATGTCAGGAACCTTGGTGCCGTGGCGCGTACGGCTGAATGTGCCGGTGCACATGCAATTGTTATACCTGAAAAGGGAAGCGCAAGCGCCAGTGCAGATGCTGTTAAGTCTTCGGCAGGGGCCCTTGCACGGATACCGGTTTGCCGTGAGG
>PWZK01000168.1 GCA_003567495.1 Candidatus Brocadiaceae bacterium | reverse complement strand
TTACCAAAGCGGCGGCGCCACCTGTATCAGCGTGCTGACGGATGAAAAATTTTTTATGGGAAGCCTTAAATATCTTGAAACTGTACGCAGCGCCGTGTCGCTGCCGATACTGCGAAAAGACTTTATTCTCGAAGATATTCAAATAATGCAGAGCAGGGCATACGGCGCCGATTGCGTGCTGCTTATCGTTGCAGCACTTGGCGACAAAAAACTAAAAGCGCTTTTAGACTGCGCCGGTGAATGGGGGATCGATACGCTTGTAGAAGTACATACCGCCGCCGAAATGGAGAGAGCCGTGTCCGCGGGTGCAGTGGTTCTGGGTATAAACAACCGGGATCTACACAGTTTCAAAGTAAACCTGGCAACTACCGAAAAACTGGCCCTCCAGGCGCCGCCGGATGCCACTCTGGTCAGCGAAAGCGGAATAGACTCTCGCGCAGACATCGAGCGGCTGAGCAGAACCGGCATATCGGCCGTGCTGGTCGGCGAAACCCTCATGCGCGCGGCCGATATAGAAAAGGCAACGCGTAATTTGTGCAATGTCGGATTAGGCGCTTAATTATAATTATCTTTTTGAAGCTGATCCTGCTGCACAACTGCCAGCGGTCTCAGTATGTTGTAGCATATACGTCTTATAGGTCCTATACATTGCATTAACTCTCACTTTGTGCAACAGGCTCAGCTATAAGTGTTATTGGCATAGGAATTAGAAACAATGAATGCCTGGATCTCTAATTCCTGATTCCACATTCCAGATTCCGGCTTGTCCGGGTTAGGGAGGCTATGAAAATGTTTAAAAAACTATCGGACATGAGCAGGAGCGACAGGCTGTACCTTTTACTGACAGTTGTTATTCGCCTGTCACTCGTAGTAGCGATATTGGGCGCCGTATGGGAAACCGCCTGGATGACGCTGTTTGTGAGTTCGCTGGCCCTGCTGCTCTCGTTTCTGCCGCATTTCATTCAAAGAACATACAGCGTAAGACTGCCGGGCGAAATACAGATTATCATGGTGCTGTTTATCTACGCCGCGCTTTTTCTGGGAATGGCCAGAGAGTGGTACCATCGGATATGGTGGTGGGATTCGCTGATGCACGGCCTGTCAGGGGTTGCGCTCGGATTTGCCGGCTTCCTGATCCTTTACGTTCTTTACAAAACCGGAAAACTGCAGGCAAGTTTTTTTCTAATAGCGCTGCTATCCTTCTGTTTCGCCGTTTCAATGGGCGCGCTGTGGGAGATATTTGAGTTCGGTGTAGATGAATTTTTCGGAGAAGACATGCAGCGCGCGCGTTTCCCCATCGAAAAAATAGAAGCGCACCCTGAAGGTTCCAGGATCGCCATTTACGACACCATGTGGGATATGATGCTGAACACCCTCGGCGCCCTGCTCGCTTCTGTCGCAGGCTATATGTATCTGAAAAACGGAGAGATATTCCTGTTCGACCGTTTGATTCAAAAATTTGAACGGGTCAACCCGGAACTGTTCGGCAAGGAAGACGGCGGAGAAGAAAAAAAATGCCCATAAAAATAGCTGTTATCGCAGATATCCATTATGCTGAAAAAGACTCAGGTGAAAAACGCAAAGGCAGCCTTGGAAACATCCTGCTGCTTAGAGCTATCCATCGTCTTAACAGGGCGATCAAACCAGATGTCACAGTTCTGCTTGGAGATCTCCTGGATGATGGAGATTCCCCTGATGCAGGAAGGCTTCGGCAGAATCTAAACGACACCATAAACATCCTGGACTCGCCCTCAATAATACTTCCGGGGAACCATGACGGGAACGTTGAAAATTTTTATGTCGATTTCACTAAACCGCCCGAGTCCCTGGATATAAAAGGACATCGCCTTATTTCATTTGTGGATCCTGAAGAACCGGGCTTTAACGCCCGTCGCCGGGAAAAAGACCTGAAACGAATGGAATGCTCATGCAAGGACTTTGACGGCCCTGTCATAATGCTGCAACACACTCCGCTCTTCCCACCGGGCTCCTGCAACTGCCCGTTTAATTACACCAATATTGAAAACCTGCTCGGCAAGATCGAGAAAGGCGGCATCAAGCATTCTATAAGTGCCCATTTCCACGAAGGCTCGGAGCTTATAAGGCATAAAAAAGGGAACTTTTCCATTGCCCCGGCGCTCTGCGAAGAACCGTTTCGTTTTCTTGAAATCAAAATCGACGGGGGAAAAATCTCCACTACTCTCCATTCGCTTCAGGTGACTCCGGCGCCGGGCCTTATAGACTTTCATGTGCATAGCCCTTTTGCCTATTGCAATGAAAACATGTCTTTTCCCGAAAGCGTACGCCTGGCCGGGCACTTCGGTCTCGCCGGCTTATCACTGACCGAACATTCCGCTCACCTGTACTTTTCAAAAGAAGAGTACCGGAGCAGGCAATTCCTAAAGACGGGGCTCAAAAGCTCTGTTGCGGCAAACAACAGGATGGAAAACTTTCTCGTAAATGCTCGCGCATTCTCACCGCCAGCAAAGGTCGCCCTGGAGGTTGATAGTGACTATTCAGGGCGCCCCGTAGTGTTGCCTGAAGACGCTGAACGCGCAGATATTCTTTTAGGCGCAGTACACGCGCTCCCCGAACTCACCAACGCCCACCCAAGGCCCACTGTCGCTGCAGATCAATATCTTGCCATAATTGAAAATTTTCTGAAATCGGGCATTAAGATATTGGCGCACCCGTTCAGAGTGTTCAGAAGAAAAAAATACCCGTCCCTGAATGGATTTATGATCCGACCGTGAAACTACTTAAAAAACATAATGTCGCCGCCGAAATAAACTATCATACAAATGAGCCGAGCGAAGAATTTTTTTCAAAGTGTATCCGATCGGGCGTAAAAATATCCTTCGGAAGTGACGCTCATAACCTTTACGAAGTGGGAGAGTTTTATTATCACCTGCAGCTGTTGCAACGCTGCGGATACGACGGCGATATAGGGGACATCCTTGTAGATGAAAACGAACTCGAAACCGCCCTTTTTTAATACTTTCCTCTCACCAGCAACTAATTGGCCCGCTTATTTCACGCGTTCCTAGTGGTGTAGATGCGAAGAAATCAAACGCAGCTGTATTTGTATACTGCAAGTGCCGATTTCTGAAGCAGATGCGCCGCTGGGGACGCGCCCGCAGGGTAAACCGTCGTTTGCAGAGCTCAAATACATACTGAAAAATCCGAGCCTCCCAGAAAACACTATTTAACATATTGATTGTCATGACGTCATATTAAACATTGTCGTTGGTTTATGAAATAAGCGGGTTAGAGCCAATTCGCCTGTTGTCACG
>PWZK01000214.1 GCA_003567495.1 Candidatus Brocadiaceae bacterium | reverse complement strand
GGAAATGAAAAGCCGGATGGTGAAAATCGAGATAGACCTGGGCGCAGGCGATGAAGAAGCTACGTTCTGGACATGCGACATATCGAAAAGATATGTCGATATAAATGCCGATTACACTACCTGAACTTTCCAGGGCAGGACGGCAATTACAAATTCAAAATCTCAAGTTCCAAATAAGTCCAAGGACATTGGATATTCGTCATTCGTAATTGCCGTCTCGTCGTTGCCGTTTGGCCTTGCTGTTATACTAAAACTTTTTCACGTCGTTTGAAAAAGTTTTATTGTCGATGTTGCGATATCAAGCGCAGACGCTTTTTTGGAAAAAAGCTTAGCAAAAAACTCTGTCGTATAAAAAGTAAAGAGACATGTTTTTTACCACATTGCCGCCTGAAGGTCAGATGACACAATTTGGGTCATTCATTTTTTCATGACCCCGCTTTCAGATTGCAGTTAAATCTTATAAGGTACGGCCATGAAGCGTGGGCTTGCATGGCGATTCCCCAGGAAACTCCCGGCCCGGCCCCGTCTGCAAAACCATCTTCACGATAGGGGCCCGGTGCTTTGGGCGGCTCGGTATCGGCAACTTTTTGGAAGCGGATGCCGTCACGGCTGTACTGGAGGCTGTTGCCCTGCGGGCCGGCATTGCTTAGCAGAGCACCTATCCCCGGGCCATGTGGCCACACACAGACTTCGTGGCCGCTGTCCAGCACAGGGTTTGCAGCGTGTTTGTGATAAGGGCCTTCGGGAGATTCGGCGATCGCCAGTCCCATCCGGGTTTGAGCGGGTGTTCGACCCTGTTGCCGTCCTTTGTAATACATGTAGTAACGTTTCCCACGTACCACAAAGCAGGAGTCATCGACGCGAAGACTGTCAAATTCCGGCGGGTTCTCCCCCGGGGTAAGGACGGGGTTGCTTTCGCAACGCTTCCAGGGGCCGTCGGGGCTACCGGCAACGGCCATGCCTATGGCGGTTTTGGTGATGTGAGGCTGTCCACCGAGTCCCTGGTAAAACGGTTCCGGGACTGCTGTATAGGACAGGTAGTAGCGGCCGTCGGCCTGCAGGATGGAAGGGGTGAACACCCCATGTTCGTCGAAGTCGCCCTGAGTACCGCGTGCAAGCGCCTGATGTCTTTCGGTCCACTCCTTCCCATCAGGTGAAGTGGCATACCATATAGTGGCGGGGTAGCCATGCGCGGCCACAGTGTTGCGCGAATACCATACATAATAAGTGCCGTTTACCAGAATGACCGGACTGGGATCCCGCCGGGATATCCCTTCGCAAAAACCACCCAGAATGGGACGTGACCGGAATCCTGTGAAACCGATGAATTCGGGCATGTTGGCCTGGTGGCCCTCGTTGGAATTGTTATTCATGTTCTCCTGGCTCAAGAGCCTGTCGCACAATAATTTTCCAACCCAACCATTGGATTGGACATCTGCATGGGCAAGGCGGCTCATTTCCCTCACTCTCATGCAGCTAATTCCAAAGTAAATATTCGGTGAACTCCGTACATTCCCACCGGAAAATGAAAAACGACGCCGTCCTCAATCGTAGGGCGTCTTATCCCCTACGATCACATCTTCCTTACGCCGTTCGGGCGTCACGGTCCATGAAACGAGTTCGCCATCGCGGACACGGCCCTCAACGACCGTTTGCCGCGGGGCATGCAGCCTAAAGTCAACGTCCCAATCGGTCGGCCAGGCCGGTAACAGGCGAAGCTTTCCCCCGCCGTCGGCATCGAGGCGGAGCTTGTAGCGGGGCTCTTCGCCGTGTAGCGAAGCTGGCGGTGACGCGTGAGTTTGCAACAGCATCTCCTGAAGGCCCACCATGCCGCATCCGCCCCAGTTGTGATCCGGCGTCCAGTCGATATCCTCCGGCCAAAACGCCGGAAAGCGGTAGGGGCCGTTGCGGAGCTTGCCGACGGCTTTCTCCTGTGCTTTCTCCGCCATGCCCAGCCGCGCGTAATGGATGAAACCCTGCGTCCAGGCCGCCACCTTCTCTCGGTTTCCGCTAGAAACGCCGTGCAGGAAGGTGTCTCGCATGAGATCCAGGTCGGGCAGGCCCAGCCCGTAAGCCTCGAACGGCCAAAGAGCATACATCTCGGGCATGTGGTAACTTTTGTGACTGTAGTTTTCCGCCGGGTTCAGGATGCGGCGCCCGTTGGACTCGGCTACCGGCAAGTCGGGCAGTCTGCCAAGTATCTCGCGCCAGCGGTGTTTTTGCCCCGGCGACGAAACCCTGTCGGGAAGTTCCAGCAGCCGGGTCAGGATCTGGTGCATTCCCACGATGGGCAGGCTCGGATTGCGGGCGTTCGGGTGATGTTCGAGTGTGTTGGCCGGATAGATGACCAGTTTGCCGTCCTCGTCGAGCTCCTCGCCGGTTCGCTGTTTGTTGCGGAGCCGGAAGTGCTCGTCGAAGAAATAAACCGCTTGTTCAATGAATTGAATGAAAGGGGCGGTGTCTTCGCCGGTAAAGCGGTGGTATTCCAGCATCATCCAGGCCCAATCGAGCTGGGAGTCGAAAATGTTACCGCCCGCCGGATTAGCTTCCAATCCGGGCTCCAGATTTACCGGCCTGCGGCGAGCGGGCGGACGGTCCGGCATTTGCAGGCCGTACGCACCCTCGGTGTCCAGGTTTTCCGGCCGACCGCACAGATCGCTTTCGGTCAGATGGCCGTACACAGCGGACCCCGGCAGGGCGGTGATGGACGGCTGCTCGGGAAATGCGCATCCTTCGTGATCCCAGTAGTGGCGAACACGCGCGGTAGCGTTGATCAGGTTGACGTCCAGGTAAAAGGAGAACCCCGGAGGCATCAGGTCGAAATCACCGCTCTTGAGCATGGGCCAGTAGACGATCCGCTGATTCTGCGCGGTCAACCCCGCACCCCATTGACGGTGATCGGGGCTGTAGCCGGCCCCTGCGATCCGATGGCCCCGTTGCTCACTGTGGAGCGGATCGAAGGTAAACAGGCCGCCGTTAAACGGCGTAGCGCCGCTGCCGGCATGATTTGACGCCAGCATGTAACGAAACAGGTTGTAGTTGCGTCCCACCTGCCAACCGGCATCGTCGGTGCCCGCCCGATCGGGGTTGATATCGATACGGCTGCGCTGCCAGAAAGCCTCCCACCAGAGAAGGTTTTTCTGCCAAGCTTCCTCACGGGAAGCGGCAGAGGCTTTCGCCCTATCTTGCAAACCGCGCCGCCACTCCTCGATCGTTTCGGATTGCTCCATGTGCGTGACTACCCTGAGGTGATGCCGACGGCTCGGTGCTTCTGAACGGTAGCGCCAGCCTCGAAACG
>PWZK01000353.1 GCA_003567495.1 Candidatus Brocadiaceae bacterium | reverse complement strand
TGTTGGAAACCCATGCAGCAGAATTTGTTAGTTGAACAAGACCGCAATTCGATCCTCGACACGTTAGAAGAACAATTGAGTTCTCGTACATTGATTCTTTTGTATAACCACGTACACCATTCCCTCCCCAAACTGGATAACAAAATTTTGCTGTATGAGTATTGCTCATCTGCTTCTTGGGTTTATACTTACCTTGCTTTGCATTTACTAGCTCTTCAAATTTCTTCACCTCCCAGCCCGCCGGTATCTCTCCTAACTCCGACTCCTCAAACCGGTCCGGGAAAAGATCGAGGATGTTCTGTGGCAGTCTCTGTGTTTCCGGATTCTCCCGGTAGCGCGCGGCAGCCTCTTCAAAACGCTCCTGGACATGATTGCCGGCCCGGACGGCATTGAAGACCACCGGATCAAAGTCCACAAACCAGCTCTTGAAAATGGCCCGGGCCATCTCTTCCAGCGCCTCATTCATACGCCGGTTCAGTTCGATTTTGTCGTCCAGCGTGCCGAGGATGTGGGCAATCGCACGTTGTTCTAAAAGAGGCGGCTTTGAAAAATGAAGGGGCTTAAGTCCTTTTTGAGTTACCAAAGGCTGAGCACTACCGACAGAAGTTTTCTCTGGTTTAAGGTGTTTTAATAAATAATACAAAAAGCGAAAATCAGTCCCTTCCTTAGGATTCGCAACAATGGCATTATCAGTTACCCAGTTAGGCTCAAATACAGCATGAATTGATCCACAATAAGCTCCTACACGGCCTATAACAATTACAGGGTTCTGATTGAATAGCTTTTCCGTTCTTGCAATCTGACCATTCGCGCCCCAAACTGGGTATTTACCATTCTCGTCGTAAAAAGTGTTCTTAAGGCCCTTCCCATTCCTTAATTTAGCTACATTATCTAGATTGGTAACAGTCCACTCACTCCCCATAACCCAAAACCTCGATATTCTTTTCTATCATTTGCTATCCCCTTTTTTCTACCGTCTACTCGTCTCTAATTTAACCACCTTTTCCGCCCCGGGGTCTTGCTCATCTACCTGGGCGTGAAGCCCTTCATACCATATATCAATATTAGCGTTTGGTTTTATAAAAACGTATTTTACGTCAGTAATGTCATCTAACCCACCCTCATAACCCGGTGCTACGACTTTTGCATCCTGTGGATATGACTCCAGCTTTTTAATTAATTCGATTATTTTCATGGTGTCTCTGTGCCTTCCTTCAAAATATTCAGGTACTTTTCATATGCAAAAACGCGGTTGCGCTTTTGTCCGGTGATTTCGCTAACAATACCAAGTTCTTCTAGCGCCTGCATAGCCTTGGATGCTGCGGGAAAAGAAAGGTCGCTATGGTCACAAATCTGGTTAAGAGTTGCCAATGGACGTCCACATAGCACTCTGAATATCCTCAATGTCGTCGAAGCGCGGCGCCCCAATGTTTGAATTTGCTGTTCATCCTGCTGGAAAAGTGCGAGAAGTCTTTTCGCCGTTTCGACCGCGTTTGAGGCTATTTCATCCACACCCTCCAGGAAAAAATCAAGCCAGGCTTCCCAATCTCCATCACTTCGTATCTGGTCAAGAAGACGGTAGTATTCAGACCGATGTTGCTTGAAATACAGGCTGAGATAGAGAAGCGGCTGAGACAACAATTTGTCATGATGAAGTATAAATGCTATGAGAAGTCGTCCGATACGGCCATTGCCGTCTAAAAAGGGATGAATCGTCTCAAACTGAGCATGTGCTAAAGCTGTTTTAATGAGAGTAGGATATGGGTTCCCTTCGTCATGGATAAAACGTTCTAATCGCCCCATACAATCTTCAACTTGCCGGGGAGGCGGCGGGACGAAATGAGCATTTCCGGGACGTGTTCCGCCAATCCAGTTTTGCGATCGCCGGAATTCGCCGGGTGACTGCTCACTGCCCCTCCCACCTGAAAGCAGAATTGCATGCATTTCTTTGATCAAACGATTGGAAAGCGGAAACCCTCCTTGCAATCGCTTGAGTCCATGGTTGAGCGCCGCTACATAATTCGATACTTCCTGCACATCATCAAAAGGAACACCCGGCGCTTGCTCCATTTCAAAAAGAAGCAATTGAGCCAATGACGATTGCGTCCCCTCTATTTGAGAAGAAAGGACAGCCTCACGGCGAACATATGCATATAGAAATATACCCGGGTCGGGAAGGAGTAGAGTTACGCTGTCTAAGCGACCCAATGCCAACGTTGCTCGTTCCAACAATCGCTGGCGATGATCGGTTAGCTCCAAAGGCGGGGAAGGTGGAAGCGGGGCGGGGATGAAGGCTTTTATCGATTCACCGCCTGCATCTTTAATATCGTAGCTTCCTGTAAACTCTCGCTTCATGACCTGAACACTCCTTATTATCCGTACGTTAAATATAATAATCCGTATTAAACGAAACAGCGTATTCGTTTAATAAGTCGTTTTCACTCGCTGTAACCCAAAACCTCCAGATTCTTTTTTATGGCGGCTTCGAGCCGGTCCGCTTCTTCAAACTGCTCGTGCAGCCTGGCGGAGAGTTCGCTCATCTTCTCCTCAAACGGAATCCCGCCTGCCTGCCGCGCCCGGCCCTCGGCGATGGCTTTCTTTATCCATCTTCGGCCTGACGTGGTCTTCAGCTCTTTCTCTCTGGCGACGGCTGCTTCGCGGCTGTTAAACTCTTCGTGGTGAGGGATGTAAAGGGGCCTGTGTTTTTTTGTCCAGTCTGAGGCTTTCCCGGAAAGATGCTCTTGCCATCGACGGGGCAAATTGTCCGTTTGCCCAATGTAATAGCTCCCGTTTTCGCATGCGATGACGTAAACAAAATGAACACCCGGCCGCGGCGCAGGCAGGTCGTCCTCCACTTCGGCCGCGCCGACATAGCGCCCCGGAGTCAGCACATAACCATGTCCCTTGATCTCCTCCGTACCGGCGCTCTTGCAAAAGCCGGGCACGTCCTTATAAACGGAATCAACGCAGGGGCGCAAAGTCGCGGGGGCGCAAAGATTATCATCCTTTTCCTTTGCGTCATGGCGTCCCTGCGTCTTTGCGTTAACTTCCGGATCTCCCCGCCAGGCATGGTAGGTCGCTGCAACCTTGTCGATCTCTTCTTCGGAAAAATCCTTGTGCGTCCTGTCGATCAGTGAGCCCAGCTTCCGGGCGTCGATAAACAGCGTCTCACCGCTGCGATCGCGGAACTTGCCGTTTTTTTTGTTCCGCGCCAGGAACCACAGACAGACCGGGATCTGTGTCGTGTAGAAAAGCTGACCGGGCAGCGCAATCATGCAGTCCACCAGGTCGGCCTCGATGATGTTCTTG
>PWZK01000138.1 GCA_003567495.1 Candidatus Brocadiaceae bacterium | reverse complement strand
GCAGGTAAACCGTCGTTTGCAGTGCTCAAATACACACTGAAAAATCTGATTTGCCCTGAAAATGATATTTAACATATTGATTTTTAAACCGTTATATTAAAACTTTTTCGCGTCTTTTGAAAAAAGTTTTATTGTCGATATTGCGCCGTTAATCGCCCAGAGTTTTTCGTATCTTTTCAAATGTCAGGCCGCCGGTTTCGGGGGCATCTTCTTTTGCAGCACCGGCGCCGGTCAGGCGCATAACCCACTTGCCAATCATATCACATTCAATGTTTACATGGTCGCCGACGCAGGCCGAGTCCAGCGTTGTAACGAGCATTGTGTGCGGTATCAGACTTATTTCAAACCACTGTGCACCGAGGACGGCGATCGTCAGGCTGATTCCGTTTACTGCGACGCTTCCCCTGAGGATCATCTGTCCGATAAGGTTTGCAGCGGCTCTGACGCGAATTCTCGACTCCTCGACTCCTTTTTCCAGTCGTATAATCTCGCCTTTGCCGTCCACATGACCGCTTACGAAATGGCCGCCAAACCGGTCGGTGGGCCTCAACGCCTGCTCGACATTGACGCGCCGCCCCGGCTTTATGTTCCCAAGCGTGGTAAGAGCGGCCGTACCGGAGGCCACGTCGAATAGCACCACATCACCTGAAAAAGACGTAGCCGTAAGACATACGCCGTCAATAAGCACGCTGTCGCCGAGGTGAATTTCCCGGGCCATATCGCCAAGGCCGACGCCCAGCTCGAGCGTCCTTCCCTTATTGCGAACCTCGACCACCGGGGATGCCTGTTGTACAATTCCTGTAAAAATTGTCTTTTTTCCTGATTTATGTCCTTGGTTTATGGAATTATATATATTAACACAAAAACCCCCTGCGCGCAATTTTACGCGCAGGGGGTCTGTTTCGAACACGTCTTTAGCCGTGGCTTTGCTCAATAATCCGGCATATCGCCCGCCCCGCCCTTCTCATCGTCTTTGCCGGGCAGGTCACCGACAACGGCATCGGTGCTCAGCAGCACTGCGGCTACGCTCACGCCGTTCTCCAGCGCCGTGCGCACGACTTTCGTCGGGTCCACAACGCCTCTTTTCAGCAGATCGCAATAATCGTCCGCTGCGGCATCGTAACCAAAAGAACCGCTGCCTTCCAGCACACGCTCGAGCACTATGGCACCCTGCTGTCCGGCATTTTCAGCGATTTGCATAACGGGTTTTTTGAGAGCCCTTCGCAGAATATCTACCCCGATCGCCTCGTCGCCTGTAAGAGTCAGGCTGTCGAGAGCTACGGACGCTCTCAGAAGCGCCACGCCGCCGCCGGGCAGTATGCCTTCTTCGACGGCCGCCCTGGTGGCGTGAACTGCATCTTCTATGCGGTGCTGCTTTTCGTTCATCTCCACTTCGGTGGCAGCCCCGACATTTATCTGTGCCACGCCGCCGGAGAGCTTGGCCAGCCTCTCTTCCAGCTTTTCTCTGTCGTAGTCACTGTCGGTGTCATCGATCTCCCGCTTTATCTGCTCGACACGCCCCTTGATATCGGACGATGAGCCGGCTCCTTCTATAATAGTCGTATTATCTTTGTCGATAGTGACTTTTTTTGCCCGGCCCAGGTGTCCGATCTGGAGGTTCTTCAGCTCCATACCGAGCTCAGACGTCACGACCGTCGCGTTTGTAAGACAGGCCATATCCTGCAGCATAGCCTTCCGTTTGTCTCCGAATCCGGGCGCTTTGACCGCCGCGCACTGCAAAGTGCCGCGAAGTTTGTTCACAACAAGCGTGGCAAGTGCTTCGCCTTCGATGTCTTCTGCAACGATCAGAAGCGGCTTGTTCGATCCTGCTATTTCCTCAAGCAGTGGCAGGATATCCTGAGCAGAGGAGATTTTCTCTTCTGAGAGCAGGATGTAGGGGTCCTGGAGCTCCGATTCCATTTTTTGTCTGTCAGTGACGAAATAAGGGCTGAGGTAGCCGCGGTCGAACTGCATTCCTTCGACCAGATCGACTTCGGTTTCCCTGCCGCTGCCCTCTTCAACGGTAATCACGCCGTCTTTGCCGACTTTATCCATCGCTTCGGCGATTTGCTCCCCGATTTCCCGATCGTTATTCGAAGCTATCGCGCCGACAAAGATGATATCCTCTTTACCTTTAACAGGCCGGCTTATTTTTTTAAGTTCTTCGATTACCGCATCGGCGCCTTTTTCCACACCACGCCTCAGCGCCATGCCGTCGGCGCCTGCTGCCAGGTTCTTAAGCGCTTCTTCAAAAACCGCTTCAGCAATCACCGTGGCGGTTGTAGTGCCGTCACCGGCCACATCACTGGTCTTTGAAGCCGCCTGCTTGACCATCTCAGCGCCCATGTTCTCGAAGTTGTCTTCAAGTTCAATCTCTTTTGCCACGGCAACCCCGTCCTTTGTCACGGTGGGAGCGCCAAAACTTTTCTCAATAACCACGTTTTTCCCGCGTGGCCCGAGCGTACATTTGACCGCTCGTGCGAGCTTGTTCACCCCGCGCCGGATCGACTCCCGCGCTTCCGCCTCATATGCTATTCTCTTAGCCGCCATCTTTAAACCTCCATTTAGATCTCATTTTAACTAAAAACATCGTTGCGAGCTATTGCTGCACCGCCAGAATGTCGTCTTCAGACATGAGCAGATACTCCTCTCCATCCACGGTCACCTCAGTACCGGCGAAAGAAGAAAAGAGAACTGTATCACCCTCACCTACCTGAAATTCGGTCCTCTCTCCGCTCTCAAGCAGCCTGCCCTCACCCAAAGCAATGACTTCTCCTTTCTTGGGCTTTTCCTTAGCAGTGTCGGGCAATACTATGCCACCTTCGGTCATCTCCTCGGCTTCAAGGCGCTTCACAAGAACTCTGTCACCAAGCGGTTTAATACCTGCCATTACAGAAAACCTCCCTGAAAATTGTATCTACGTGTTACACTAAACAAAAACAGCATCTCTGCTCTTTTATAAAGCAAAAACCGTGCCAAGCATTTGAGCAGGCAGCAGGCAAAGCCCTGCTTAAAAAATAATAGTATATTTGCCGAAGTACACGTGGCGCAGGCGTGGACGCCTGCGCTACTTTTCATGAAACAGAACCTATTTTTGTTTCCGAAAGAGTTTTGTTTTGCTGTCATATTGGCAATAAAAAATTTTATTGAAAGGGCCGGATGTCAATTTGGCAGCTTGATTTTAAGAAGAACTATGCGGGCTAGCCTGCTTTTCTCACAAGCCTCCAGTGGTGCAGATGCGAAGAAAGCAAGCGCCGCTGTATTCGAATACTGCAAGCGCGGCTTTCTGAAGCAGATGTGCCGCTGGAG
>PWZK01000061.1 GCA_003567495.1 Candidatus Brocadiaceae bacterium | reverse complement strand
TTTTTGAGGGCTGTTTGACATTTATCTTTTGTAGTAGCTTTCCGTGAGAATGTCGTTAAGCGCCTAACAATGGATTCTTATTTTGGCCACCTGGCCTTACGGGGTGTGAGAGATGCAGGCTACTTCTTTTCAAATATAAACTTTAAAGGAATTAGTAGCCTGAAATCATTCAATCATTCTTTCAATCAGTCCAGTTTTCTTCCTTCTCTCCCAGCCTTTCTTTTATCTCATTGAGGTAAATCTGCAATGTTTCCTGGAACTCGGCATAGTAAAAATTGCTCATATAGAAAGGCTTCGCAGCCCCACGGTCGATGAGGAAGGTTCTTTGTTCGGCCGGATCAATTTCCGGTATTGCGATGCGCCGTCCAACCGTGAAATTGGAAAGACGCTGAATGGCCTTGGGGTCGTTCACTTCAAGAATCTCTCGCACGACGATTGACGCTTTCAGCCGTTCGATATCACGTTTGTTGCTGATCATAAATGCGATATTCGGGCGCGTCATTCCGTCCAGCCTGCCGAGTTCGTAAAGCCTCCGTTCGGCTTCGGTGGCGCTGCGCACGTGCCGGATCTCGGTTGTAGCTATCGGATAGTTGGTTTTTGTGTCCGCACCCCCGTGGTCGGGCATTTCAAACGACACGTAAAGCACTCGTTTCGGGAAATCCGCATCCAGATGCTCTTCCACGCTCCTTTCACCTGCCAGCTCTTCCAGCTTTCGGCTGAGCCAGGCTACACTGAACCCGGACGGGTCGTCTTCGTCGGGCGTGAAATAAATCAAACGGTTTCCGTCAATTTGCCTGAAGAGGTTCAGTTTCCTCACGACATTATAAAGCATGCGGTTAACTATCGCCTCTTCGCCCGGGATCGCGCCGCCAGCAACGGCGCTGAAGGGCGGACGCTCAGCTACTTCCGGGTTTATGTCGATGTATTCTCCGGCCATCCCGAGTATTCGTTTTATCTCCGGCCTGTCAAGGATAAAGGCGAGGTCGTAGACATCTTCGGCCTTGAGCGTGTAGGTTTCCCTGAAAAGCCTGGTATCGAAGAAATCAAACCTGTCCCCGTCTTTTGGCATAAGCGGCCGGTCGGAGGCCGTAGCTCGTATCACGCGGGGGGTAAGCACTATGATTACCTCGCGTTTTTCCTGAGTCGTGGCGGAAAATCGGAAAAGTCGTCCCATGATCGGAATATAGCCGAGAAGCGGCACTTTTTTTTCGGTGGTTGTGGCGTCGTCCCTCATAAGCCCGCCCACAATGAAAGGATGGTTGTTGCGTATTCGGGAGATTGTTTCAACCTTACGCCGCTCGATTTCAGGCGCTATTTTATCACCCCCGGGCGTTTCCAAATAATCCAGAGCCTCGCTGACTTCTACCTGCACCTGCAGGGTGACCCACTCGCCGGTGCTGTCAACGCGTGGTTTTATGTTGAGTATGATGCCGACCTGTTCGAACCTTACATTAACGTCCCAACGATCGGCTGTAATCCCCCCCGATTTTTCGATAATCGGCACTTCTCTCATAATTTCGATCCGGGCGTGGCGGTTGTCAAGCGTAAGAACGGAAGGTGATGAGAGCACTTCCGCCGTGCGGTCTTCGATAAGAGCCCGAAGCTGCGCTCTGAAAAACTCGGGGGTGCCCCGCTCGGTAAATCTGAGGATGGAAAGATCCAGCCCGTCTTCGCCAAAAATGGCGTGTCGTTCACGTCTTGCCTCCGACACGTCGTCGCCTTTTTGCCAATCGTATTCAAGCCCCAGCTCCCTGGTCCCGCTTTCGGTGAGTTCGACCACCATCGCTTCTATCTGCACCTGGTTGGCCTGAACGTCTATTTGTTCGTTAAGAAAGCGGATCAGTTCGCCGTATTCGCGCCTCTGGTCTTCGTGGAATAATATACCGATGCGTTGCTGCGGTGAGCCGTCCCCGGTCTTATCAAGTGCGGAGGCGCCAACTACCGATATGTTTTGAGAATCAGGCAGCTCAAAAATCATCGGCAGCTTTTCCCTCTCGACCGGGAATTGTGGCGTTCCGACATCGTATCCTGAGGTTTTCAGGATAGTGAGGCAGTTCTGCGCCTCGATAAAGTTCAGTTGATGGAAAACCAGACGGAGTTCGTCGCGCCGGTAAGGTCCGCCCGCTCCGGCTGGCGACGCAAAAAACACGATGGTAAACAGCTGCAGGCAAACGACTTTTAATACGCACTTGTATTTATACATTTTGTTCCGCCCCCGTTTTTGTGTAGCGCCCCGGCCTCCCTTACGATGCAGGCGGGACGCCTGCGCTACAAAAGGCAACCATGTAGTAAACCAACGTGGTTCACTGAGGACTTACAGCCATTCCATACCATTCTAACACACAGTAGTTAACGAAATCAAAAGATGGAGGGTGGCGAAAAAATATGCGGATTACGAGATATCAGGATCGGCAACGATATCGCATATGCAGTGCGCAATCCGCTCTTTCGTATCGGGGCGGGCGATTATATGGCCTTTCCGGCCGATAACCAGTGCCGGATGTCTGCCTTCTTCAATTTGCTGCAGGTCGTTGGCTACCACGAAGTCTGCATGACTCTGGTTTTGCAGATTGACGGCAGCCTCTTGCAGCTCAGCTTCCGAGCCGCCCGATTCGAGCTTAAAACCGAACAGGAGGGTGTCAGGCGCCCATTTCTTGAGCCAGGCAATTACCTTGGGTGTTTTTTTCATGCGCAGAATCCATGTCTCAGTGTCGCTCTTAACCTTCCTGCCAATTGTCTGTTCCGGTTCATAGTCCAGCACTGCCATCGCATGCACTATGACGTTGTAGCGTTTTTTAAAGGTGCCGGTAAGCTCGTTTTTTAAAAGGTGCAAAAGATCTTCGACTGTTTCAATACAAATGATTCGCAGGCGTTCGTTGTTCGCGGAGTCCTCGGGCTTGCAGCTGCCGGTTCCCGCCGCCATGGTAACGTGGGCTCCACGGCGGAGAGCTTCCTCTGCAATACGAGCGCCCAGCCGCCCGGTCGAGCGGTTGCTCAGGAAGCGGACTGCGTCTATCGGCGCGCGCGTCGGCCCGCTGGTGATGAGGAAATTGACTCCCTTCAAATTGCGGTTCATTGGTTTTTTTCCGGTTGAAAGTTTGTTTGAGCAAATAAGTCATATAGGTCCTATGCATTTTCAGAGATTTCGCTCGGAAAATGGGGCGCCCTGCCTGCCTGCAGCAGGCAGGCAGGCTTCGGCGCAGTACTGTGCATATGCAGAGAAAATTACAAATTCAAAATCTCAAGTTCTAAATAAATTTAAAATTATAATACCGAAATTCAATAAATAAAAACGCACATTCTTTCAGCGCCAACGGCGCGCCATTCTAAAGCCTATGGCGAAGCTCAGGTCCAACGGACCGAAGCGTAGCCATAGGAAACCAATGCCCCAGCAACGTAGCCCTGTAGGGGCGACATAATGATCAACAGACTCCCGGCGCGCCTTCTTCTCCACGGTTATATCGTCCCTGCAGGACTCTTTTTCTGCGCGCGTAACCTACCCTGAGGCTCCGCTTCGGCCCCATTCGGGGCCTTCACTCCGCCACAGGCTATAACATATCGCGCTTCCAGCGCTTGTCTTCGGTCATTCCCAGAATATCTGATATTTGACATTTGAATTTTGAATTTAGTCGCATACCACAGCAATCTGAAAAACAAAAGTTCGTACATCGAAAATTTGTTGTCGATGTTTCAATATTAAGCGCCTGATTGTAAGGCAAAAGCGTTTTTTTTGCAAGGAATTTGCGCGCGCAGATCACAGGGCGCAGGATGAATCACAGGATAATTTGCGCCCCGGCACACGCCGAAAAACGTTACAGCGCAAATTCCCCCCTTTTTGCACTTAATCAAAAAATAGTGTAAAATCATGGAAAGTATGTGAATTTTCAACCACGAGGAGGTTGTCAGATGCCGACATATGAATATGAATGTGAGGATTGCGGTCATGTTTTTGAGAAGTTCCAGGGGATGAGCGATGATCCGCTGAAGGATTGTCCGGAATGCTCCGGCGGTGTACGACGCATAATCCACGGTGGCGCCGGGCTCGTTTTTAAGGGGGGGGGTTTTTATATTACCGACAGCAGAAAGCGCGGTTCGGCAAGCTCCGGAAATGGCAAGGATTCCCCGCCGTGCAAGGGTGCCGGCGAATCCGGCTGTGAATCCTGCCCCGCCGCGAACAACTGACTGGAGCGGCAAAATGGGACAATATACCTATGGGCCCGTCAGATCGCGCCGTCTGGGCCTCTCGTTGGGACTGGATATCGTCCCGATGAAGACCTGCAGTTTCGATTGTGTTTATTGTCAGCTCGGCGGCGGGCACAGGCCTTTGATCGAGAGACGGGAATATGTGCCTTCCGAAGAGGTGTTGCGCCAGGCCGGTGAGGAAATCCGAAGTTCGGGCGAGCCCGACTTCGTTACCCTGGGAGGTTCCGGAGAGCCCACTTTAAATACGGCCTTCGGAGATATTGCCCGGAAAATCGCCGCTGCATACAGTCTGCCGGTTGCGCTCCTGACAAACGGATCGCTACTGTGGATGCCTGAGGTGCGTGAAGCCTGTCGGCATATGGATCTCGTAATTCCCAGCCTCGACGCCTGCGATGAAGAAACGTTCAAGGCTATCAACCGCCCCCATCCTTCTCTGAATTTAGCAAAGATCATAGACGGATTGTCTCAGTTGCGGGAAACATTCGAAGGCCTGATATGGCTTGAGGTGTTTTTGATAAAAGGGATAAACGACAGCGATCGGCATTGCCTGGCATTCAAAAAATTAATCGAGCGCATACGGCCCGACAAAGTCCACCTGAACACGGCGGTGCGGCCTCCGGCCGAGCCTTCCGTGCGTGTACCGTCTCGCGAACGTATGGAGCAAATTTGTGACATTTTAGGCCCGAAGGCCGAGATAATCACGCCGCGGCACAAAAACGCCGGGCCCGGGGCGAATATCTCCGGGGAAGATATCATCAATATTCTCAGGCGACGCCCGTGCACGGCACGTGAGATAGCCGAAACCTGCGGAACAACGGAAAACGAAGTCGCGGAAAAACTGCACAACATGGTTTCGGATGAGAAAATAGTAGAGATAACGGGGGAGGGGGAGAGTTTTTTTAAAATCCCATGAAAATAGCTTATTTCGATTGTTACAGTGGTATTAGCGGCGATATGTGTCTCGGCGCTCTGATAGATGCAGGTGCTTCTGTTGAGGAGATAAAGCGGGGGCTGAGGACGTTGCCCGTCACCGGGTGGGAGCTGAACACCGCCCGGGTGGAGCGCGGAGGCGTATCTGCTACAAAGGCTGATGTCGCCTGCACGGAGCCGTCAGGTCAACATCGCAACCTTCCGGATGTGCTTGGGATATTAGAAGCCGGTGCTTTGCCTGAGCGAGCCGCAGTGGCGGCGGCCCGAGCCTTTCGTCTGCTTGCCGAAGCCGAAGCATACGTACATAATTGTCCGGTGGAGGATGTCCATTTTCATGAAGTGGGTGGTCTGGATGCGATTATAGATATTGCCGGTGTTTCCCTGGCGTTCTGCCTGCTCGGCATAGAAAAGGCTTTCGTATCTCCGGTAGCCGTCGGCGGCGGCGAGGTGAGTGCGCGGCATGGACGTTTGCCAGTGCCCGCCCCTGCCACCGCAAAGTTGCTGGAGGGATTCGAAATTTACGGCGGGCCGGTACAAAAAGAACTATCCACGCCCACAGGCGCCGCTTTGCTGCGCTGTCTGGCGGAAAGCGTGAGCATGGCGCCGGCAATGTCGCTGAAGAAAACCGGATACGGGGCGGGAGACGCCGATTTTGGCGACAGATCAAATACTCTCAGGGTCATTCTCGGGGAATCGACGGGCCGGACAGAACCGCTTTACGAAGAGATCATATGGATAATTGAAGCGAATATAGACGATATGACCGGGGAGGAGATGGGGTTTTTAATGGAAGAGTCCCTGTCTGAAGGCGCGCTGGATGCGTTTATAACTCCCGTTCAGATGAAAAAAAACAGGCCTGCCTTTAAATTTACAATCCTTTCAACATCCGCTTCCAGGGATTCCATGATAGAATTTCTGCTCTCCCGGAGCTCGACCCTGGGCGTGCGGTATCAGCCGATGTCAAGACGCAAAATCGACCGGAGAAAAACCAAAGTCTCCACGCGTTGGGGAGAAGTGAACGTAAAACTGGGCATAAAGGACGGAAACGTGATAAGTGTCAAGCCTGAGTTCGAAGACTGCAGCCGGATAGCAAGTGAAGAAGGCATTGAGCTCAGACGAGTGCGCGATGCCGCTGTTGAAGCCTGGGAGAATTCGACAGAAAAACGCTCCGATTAGAGATTATATGAACACAAAGGGGAAATTTCCGATCGTAGCTCAGGCAGATCTGATAGTGGTCGGTGGCACTTCGGCTGCGGTGGCGGCAGCATGTTCCGCATGCAAACAAGGTGCAAGCGTCTTTCTTGCCGCAGGGGAAAGTTACTTTGGCGAAGATATCTGTGGTCCCGCACAGTTCTGGCTAAAAGATGGTGAGAAACTTGAACATCCGATCGCAGAGAAAATATTCACTGACAAAAGCGGCAGACCCGTATCGCCCGTTAGTCCACTTGATGTCAAACGGAATCTGGACGATGTAGTGCTTGAGGCAGGCATTGACTTTTTGCTTTCGGTTCGACCAGCTGATATTCTGGTCGAAGACGGCGGAGCGATTGTAGGGGTGGTACTAACCGGAAAGTCCGGCCAGTTTGCTGTGAGAGGGGATTTTGTGATCGACGCTACACCGCTTGCAACGCTTGCAAGGGCGGCAGGCGAATCGTTTACCGATTGGCCAGGCGGAACTCTTACTTTCAAACGCATTGTGGCCGGCCATCCCGGGACAAACCGTGATTTTGGCCGGGAGATCGCTCTGGAAGGCGCGTTTTCGGACGAGAAAGGCAATCCAGATACAATTTGCAAAGCTTTTGAATATCAGGCTGAACTGGAACTCGATGGATGGACTCCATCCGCACTGGCCGAGGCTGAGCAGGTAATGCGAGATCATACCTGGCATCCCAAACAACTCTGGGGAGCGGACAGGAGCATTGTAACGCCGCCTGTCTGGTTAGATCGGGGACTGGCTGATGACAAATTACCAGCTACAGTCACTGATGACAGGCCGTTTCAATCGTCGATTGAAGGCTTCTATATCCTGGGGCCCTGTTCGGCGATATCGCGTGCCCTTGCTACTGATTTACAGCGGGCTCCGGCAGCAATAAAAGCCGGCGAGATGCTGGGATGTAAAATAGATTGCAAAGTAAAAACTGCTTCCAAACCGGCGATATCAAATTTGAAACCACTAAATCGCAGACCTGAGGTGGAAAATGAGATTGAGGAGCCTTATACTGGAAGGCGTTTTACACGTGAAGCCGACGCACACATAGCCTACTCCGCCGGTATGCGCCTGCCGGCACTGGGCGAGTTCGATGTTGTTGTGGTCGGGGGAGGAACGGGTGGCGCTCCTGCAGCGATTGCCGCAGCCCGATCTGGCTCCAAGGTGTTGGTAATTGAGATGCTGCACGGTCTGGGAGGAGTAGGGACCCTCGGCTATATCGCTAGCTATTATCACGGTTACCGCCAAGGCTTTACTTCCGAGATGACAGAGGGATTAAGTCAGATTTCCGACATTGAAAAATTTAATCGCTCGCGCCCTAACTTAGAGCATAAATCCGAATGGCTCAGAAGGAGGATAAGGGAGGCGGGTGGCGAGATATGGTACGACACAATATCTTCCGGGGTGCTGTTGGAAGAGAGTAGAATCAGGGGGGTTGTAGTCAACGCGCCGTGGGGCAGGGGAATTGTAAAAGCCGAGGTGGTAATCGATGCCACAGGAAACGCCGATATCGCTGCATTTGCAGGTGCACCGTGCAACGTGGTCAGTGATAGCGACCTGGCAGTTCAGGGGAGCGGATTGTCGCCGCGTCGGATCACTCCGGGGTATGTTAACTCTGACTATACTTTTATAGATGACACCGATCCAGTCGATATAACGCGTGCTTTCGTACTGGCCAGACGCAAGTTTCAGGGGTATTTTGACATTTCTCAACTTCCGAATACCCGTGAAAGGCGCCAGATAAAGGGAGACGCCACTGTGACACCCCTGAACGCTTATACAGGTAGTACATGGCATGATACCATATGTTTGAGCCGAAGCAACTTCGACAGCCACGGCTTTACAGTCCACCCTCTTTTCTTTGTCCTGCCTCCCGACAAGCGGAGCTGGGACGTGTGGCTGCCTTTCAGGGCCATGCTTCCCGAGGGAGTCGAAGGTATCATAGTTACCGGCCTTGGCATCAGTGCACATAGGGATGTGATGCCGGTTTTGCGGATGCAGGCTGATGTTCAAAACCATTCCTATGCCGCCGGACTTGCGGCTGCGACGGCTGCCGAAAATGGAGTACCCCTGCGGAAATTAGATATTCGCGCACTTCAGCGACGACTGGCTGATAAGGGTATTGTGCCCCAGGCCGTTCTGCTAAACGAGGACGGAGACGGTCTGACCGAAGCAGTTATAATATCTGCCGCAAGCGGCGACCTGAGGCACCACTCGGAGCTTGCGGCCCTCATGGCGCGCCCCAAGGCCTCAATACCGCTTTTAAAGAAAAGGTTGAAGGCGGAACCAAACCAGGAGAAAAAAGTCACGTGCGCAAAGTTGCTTGCCTTTATGGGAAACAATGCGGGTGAGGAAGTCCTTATCAACACGGTAGATCCCTTGCAGTGGGACGAGGGCTGGAATTACAGGGGTATGGGACAGTTTGGACGTAGCATGAGTGCCATGGATGATCTCATAGTGGCTCTCGCATACCTGCGGTCGATGAATGCAAGCGGCAAATTGCTTGAAAAAGCAGCGCAGCTTGAGGCGGATGACGCTTTTTCGCACTTCAGGGCGATAGCGCTGTATGCAGAGTCAATCGAAAGCAGTGATTGGGCCAAGCTCCTGGGCGAATGGCTAAGTAACCCTGAAATTTCCGGTTTTGCAGCTTGCTCCTACCGCGAAATGCTTGCCGATGTGCAGTGCCAGAAACGCTATCCAATTGAACACGGCTCGAAGGCGACAAGTCCGACGGATGACATGCTTCGCAACAAAGCATTGAGGGAGCTTTACCTGGCCAGGGCACTATACAGATGTGGTGACAAGGCAGGGCTTGCTGCAAGTATTCTTAACAGTTACGTTCGTGATGTCAGGGGACACTATGCACGTCATGCCGCGTCTGTAATCTCCTAACCCGCATATTTCACGCGTTTTCAGCGGTGCAGATGCGCGAAAGGCAAGCGCCGACGCTTTTTTTGGAAAAAGCTTAGCAAAAAACTCTGTCGTATAAAAAGAAAAGCTTTTGTCCTACTTTTTTTCAAAAAAGTAGGCGCCGCCTGCCTGCTGCAGGCAGGTAAACCGCATTTTCTGAGGCTAAAATACAGAGTGTGATTTTAAAAGGTCGTAAAATGCGCTTTTAAGATTTAACATAACAGTCGTTTATATTAATTTTGTCTTTGGTTTATGAAATATGCGGTTAGTCGTAGCCGTTGTTGCCATTATACTAATTCTTTTCAAGTTCTTTTTTGAAAAGAATTAGAGCTTTATGCGTTGCCCCGCGGCATTGCGGCGCGTGTTGCCGAAGGACGGCATTTGCTGAAGCTCGGAATCTGAAAAAACCGGGCCGTCCCTGCATACAAGCCGTCCGTCACATTCACACTGTCCGCACACCCCGATTCCGCATTTCATGTATCTTTCCAGTGCGGCCTGGCATCGGATCCCGTTTGCGTTGCAGAGTGAGACCACTTTTTTCATCATGATTTCAGGGCCGCATGTATAGAGCATTTCGACCCCGCCTGAAAGTTTGCCCTCCAACCATTGCGTTGGCCGGCCACTGAACCCGAACGAGCCGTCTTCGGTGAAAATGATCTGTCGCGGGAAGCGCTCGGCGTAGAGCAACTCTGACGACGAGGGCGCGCCCTGTATGATGTTGGCTTCCGGGATCTTTTGTGCAAGAAGTGCAAGCGACGCCATGCCGCAGCCGCCACCGAGTATGGCGATTTTTTCCGGGGCGTAATCTTCCATCCCGGAAAAACCGCGTCCGAACGGACCTCTGAATCCGACTTTTTGGCCGATTTGCAGCTCTGAAAGCCTGCGTGAAAAATTGCCGCGCACCGTCACGGTGATTCCGAATCCGGTGTCGGAAATGTATGAAATAACGAACGGCTTTTCGTTCAGCTCCGGCAGCCATACCATGACGAACTGCCCCGGCGCGTTTTGCAGCGGCCGAAACGATGCTTTGTCTTCGGAAGGGTGCTCAAACAGAAGAGATACGGTGTTTTGCGTTTCGCACCGTTTCTCGGCCAGTTTCACCATTACGGGCAGGCTGGGTTGAAAATTCAGCTTACCGGCGGGTGCAGCGCAGGCTCCTGGGTTTTGGATAGATTCATCCATGTACTGCTCCTGTCATATCTTTGAGTTTTTTAATATCCAGGCGGAGACATATTTCTCTCAGCTCTCTTGATATAAGCCCGAAAACCTCCACTCCGCGCTGATATACCGCCGTGCCGACGCCTACGGCCGAGGCACCGGCCATTATCATCTGCATGGCATCTTCCCCGCAGGAAATGCCTCCCGTGCCGATAATGGGCGCTTCGTGTCCGGCGTCCCTGGTCGCTTTGTAAATGTCATATACACATCGCAACGCTACCGCGCGCAGGGCGGGTCCGCTCACGCCGCCGAATCCGAACGAAAGCACCGGACGCCGCGCTTCGATATCGATAAGCATGCCTGGCCCCATGCTGTTGACCGCGGTGATGCCGCTCGCACCGCCTTCCAGGGCGGCAAGGGCCAGTTCGCCTATTGCGGGGACGTTTGGGGAGAGCTTAACAAAAACCGGTCTGTCTGTGACGTCACATACGGCGCGGGTGATCCGCTCTGTTGCTTCCGGGCTGCCGTGTCCCGCCAGAGTTCCGTATCCGGGTGTATGCGGACAGGACAGCGGAATTTCTATGGCTCTGAAACGGCATTTCATTATGTGCTGGGCGGCCGCAGCAAACTCTTCCGGCACCCGGCCAACCACGCTTGCAAAAACGGGAACCTGGAGCAATTCTACGTTTGAAAATTCTTCGGCTGCGGCTTTTGCGCCCGGATTTGAATATCCGACCGCATTTAGCATTCCGGCCTCGCAGGCTATTACCGTTGGGTTGTCGTGCCCTTCCCTTCTGGAAGTGGTAACCGATTTTATCGTCAGAGCGCCCGCTCCGGCTTCCACCACCCGGGCGAGCAGATCTTTGGAAATGCCAAGCACCCCGGAGGCCAGCACAGTCGGGTTTTTTAGCTTGATGCCGCACAGGTCGGCGCCCAGGTCTGTTTCCGGGGCTTGTGTGTTATTTTTCTCCTTCATTCCGCTCACTCCGTATTTTTTTGTTTCGTTTGTTTCCTGCTAGGGATGTCTCTGCGTAGAACGATCTTCGGTTTTCTCGTTGGCAAACCTGAAAGAGGGCCGGAATTTTTCCATTCCGTATCCCAGTCCTGACAAAAAATGCCAGAGCGTTGTGGCCGGTATGAGCAACGGCAGGTATATGGCGCTTTTTATCCCGTCGATGCCCCCGGCTGCGGTTTTCAACCCGTTTACCACCAGTAACAACAGAAAAGACAATGGTATGGAAAATACGAACAGCCATTGCCGGATAATAGCGGGGTGCCAGTGTCGGGGCGGGAAAATGGATGCCGCCCAGCCGTCACGCACCGCTAAAATGATGCAGACGTAAACAGCCATATTTACCAGTGCAACGGGCCATTCCCAGGGAATCGGCGGGATATGAAAACCCATGAACCACCCCCATCCAAATACAAGCCCGGCAGCGATTACTCCGTAGGGCAAATTATAGAGAGCCGCAGCAGGTGCGAGAATTGAGAGTATGGCGACCATAAAAATCCGTCCGTGCAGCCAGTCTATTCCCCGATGCCTGTGCAAAAACGCGTCGGCGGCGCCGTAGCGAATGCCGCTTTTAAGTGTTGAGAATAAGGGCGGTGCGTTCTCCGCAGCCGGCTTTTGACATACGGCGCGCGCCTCGGGCGCAAAAACGATTTTATAACCGGCCTCCCTGATGCGCATCGAGAGCTCCACAGGGCTGGCTTCCACCGGCAGCTTGCTGTTGCTGTCAAGCTCCAGTTCCTTGATCAGGTCGCAGCGAAAGGCACAGGATGACTTCGAAACGACATCCGAAAATTTTCGGCGCCTGCCTTTCGGCTCCGAAAGAGAGTCTACGGCAGAGCTGAAAGCCTCTCTAAACCCACCTGTGCGCCCTCCGGCCGAAACGACAGTGCCGGAAACGGCCCCGGTTTCATCATTATCCAGCGGTGCGGTCAAATGCGTAATCCATTCCTTTCCTTCGGGCCGATACCCCGGGTTGATATATACTGCGGTATCGAAAGAAATTGCTCCCCGGACTTCGTCGAGTACTGCTGTGATGGCGGGTGAAGTGCCGGCTTGTGTTTCGACGACTTTAATCCGGGAATCGTTTGTGTGGCCGCCTTCGTAACCTCCGCCAGAGAGCAAAATTATCTCCATAGGGTTGTAGCGCTGTTTCAACAGCATATTCAGACACCTGTCGATATTCCGGGTGCCGGATATGGCCGGAACAATTACGGAAACGCCTGTGTCGATATGTGTTCCGTCTGTCATCGGGCACGATTGCTCATTATGGTAATATTATGGCAGAAAAGGCCGGCTGCGTTTAATTGAGGATTTCCCCATACGAAATGTGGTTTGGTAACTGCTTACCCCGCTCGACCACCCAAAAAGGTTACCCTAATATATGAGAAAAAGCAAGTCAACATGCTTTTTAATGTTGTTTCCTGTAAAAAGTGCGCCTGCACCTGTCGGGGAAACTACGGCGGCGGGGCCGGTGAATTGTAAAAAGCGTTGAATGTTGGTAAAATGGACTTTCTCAGCCGAGCGATTTTCAGCTCGCTAATTCTGATAAACAAAATCATGAAGCAGGTGTTTATATACAATGATGCAGATCATGGTCGTACTGTTTTTTTTGCTGATGGTCATAGTGGTTTTCTATCTGGTGTCGTCCGGCATTCTCGGCCGGTCGAACCGGTCAGATGATTACGAGAATTTTTTTAGGGTTGTTAAACTTAACCTGAAGGAAAATTTACAAAAATTGGAAAACGGTGATCTTGGGTGGAGGCGGCTGGGGCACGGGCAGGCAACCATCCGGTTGAGGAAAACAATCCCAAATAACGCCGGTACGTCCGATGTTTCGCCGGATTCTGTCGGTGGCGCATATCCGGATTTGATTGAACAGATAAAGGAAATTGACGCCGGGATAGGGAGGCTGGCGGGCGCGGCCAAACGTTTGGCCGATAAACTGGAGGGCCCGGTACGCGGCAAGTTTCAGGAAGACCGGCATGAGCTGACGGATCGGCAGGATCCGGACGTGCTGCACTTCCGCAAATGGCTCATAGACACCGAAGATGCATGGATGGAGGTGCTGGCAAACCTTGTAAATAATGGAGGCGCCCTTGATAAAAAAAGTGATCCCGGTGCTCTTTACTGGCAATATGCTGAGTCCGAATACAAGTCCATTCTGGAAAAACACGGAGGACGGGAATACAGGGATCTTCAACAGCTCAGGGCGAAAATAGCGGAACAGTCGCGCGTCCTCCTGGCCGAGCTGGAAGGAGATGCAGGCGCTTAATATAGCCAATCTAAAGAGAGTCGCGTAGCAGCATTTGCCGTCAGGCCCGAAGGGCCGTCTGATTAATAGCCCGGGGTGGAAGCGCCCTGTCGTTGGGCGCTGTAACCCCGGGAAACTCGTGCAGACAACAGAAAAGAGCCCTGAAAGGGCGATTCAAAGGTTTGGCGAACCCAGGGAGAGCTCCTTTCTTGAGTCGCCCCGTCGGGGCTCAAAACGGGGTGGTGCTCAGGTTCTCCCGGGTTCCCTTCGGTCACCCGGGACTACCTGCCTGCGCCGCAGCGCGGCAGGCAGGCGGATGAGTCGGCCCTTCGGGCCCAAAAGACAATTACGAATGACAAATATCCAATGACAAAAAAACGACCGAAGTAAGCGCTGGAAGCGCGATATGTTATAGCCTGTGGCGGAGCGCGGGCCCCGAATGGGGCCGAAGCGAAGTCACAGGGCAGGTGACGCGCGCAAAAAACGAGTCCTGAAGGGACGATATAACCGTGGAGAGGAAGGCGTGCCGGGGTCTGTTGATCATTATGCCGCCCCTGCAGGGCTTACGTTCTCCGGGCATTGGTTTCCTATGGCTGCGCTTCGGTCCGTTGGACCTGCGCTTCGCCATAGGCTTTAGCATGACGCGCCGTTGGCGCTGGAAGAAGTTGCGTTTTTTTTT
>PWZK01000344.1 GCA_003567495.1 Candidatus Brocadiaceae bacterium | reverse complement strand
CTTACGCCTTCTTTTCCGGCTGATCCGAAAAACAGCATTTCCGGGTCGTTGAGAAACGCCCCTTCATCATGTATCCTTTCCCGTACAGGCGACAGGCCGCCGTCACCCCAGCCAACCGTCTTTCCGTCAGGCATTGCCATATCCATATAATAGCGTACCAGCTTTTTATAGCCGGCCAGCAGTCCGGGCAGCGGTTCTCCTCTGATTTCAGCTTTTCGCAGGCATTCCCTGATCTGGCCGATAACGCCTCCAATGTATCCTGTGCAGGACTCAATATAGGATCCGTCCGTCAGAATCGAACGGTTAAATACACCGGTCAGTTTCTTTGCATTTATGCGCCACCATTCGTCCTGTTCGAGTTCGGGGAAATAAGTGTTAAAAGTCTGCCATGCACTCTGAATGCAGACGGCAAAATTATTCTCTGCCTTCTTATCGGTGCTGAGCCCGACTGCATGCTCATATAGACATTTGATGTACGCTGCAGCGGCTTCCGGCGTCATGTGTACGCTGCCCAGCAGCGCGAAAAAGGCCGGCACGCAGTTATGCACTCTTCCGGCTAATTCCAGATTTCTCGGATAGCAGGCAGGTCTTCTGGCATAAAAATTCAACAGACTGAAAAGTGCGGCACCGGCGTACCGCTCCTCGCCTGAAGCAAGATATTCAGCCGCCAGATTTTTTACGCATCCCATTCGCGATTCCGACATCAGCCATTCAAATTCAGCGCCCGGCGGGTATGACCAGTCAAAATCTTTCATAAGCCATCTTTTTTCCCGGGGGGGGGCTGAGGTAGCTCTGTATCCGGATTTTTATAAGAAAATGTTTGCGGGGTATGGTTGTTCCAGGTCAGTTCGTGTTCGTTTATGTCTCTCATCTGACGTTGTGCAAGCACCAGCAGACTGACCTTTGACGCATTGATACTTTTGGAATAAAGATGAAGCCTGACCGATACCGGCCTGCAGTCAAATTCCGGAATTTTAAAATGAATATAGGATCTCATAGTATCACTGTCTACGGGGGCGCCGCTCTCCTGTACAAAGAGAATTTTTTCTGCGCCGTAATTATCATTGCCGGATGCACCTGCCCGGATATAAGTGTCTCCTTCCGGTTTCAGGATGCAGGTTTCACTGCCGGCGGTAATCTCAAGACGCGGCTCGAAGCCCTCGCATTCCTTGCTCCGGACGCAGGCGCAGCCGTCCCGCTGCCAGTCTATAAGACCGTAAACGGGGCAAAGATGGTTTTCCAGATCAACACAATGCCAGCCCCATTCGTCCTCAACCGTGACCTCGGCAATGGAGCTTTCCTGCTGCGAATACTGATAGATGTCTTTTGTCTGTGCTTCAACAATTAGTCTTCCGCGAGCGTTGCCCGAACTGATAGCAGGCGCGGGAATATTATTTCTGTTTTGATAGTATGAAAGAAGTGCTTTTTTGGCCTGTTCGTAGTCGCCATCTATGACGCAGTACCTGACCGGGTTTAAATCAGGGCTGAAACCGTATTTTAAAACCGGTTGAACAATCCACTTTTTTGTTTCCTTCTCCCATTGTCCGAAAAGCCTTTCATCGGACATCCCTTTGATATAGTTTTCATCGTGCCTTCCCTGCATGCCGGAAAGCATTGCGATCCTGTCATCTATTTTATTACTCACCTTTCGATATCGCTCCCTGTAATGAACTCTTAAATTATAGATAAGATACTAAGGGGATTCGGCGATGAACTGGTACTGCGGATCGCCGGTTTTCCAGGGTCCGAAAGCAACCAGCACATCGGCCTTTCCATTGCCGTCAATATCAGAGAATCCATCAAAGCCCAGTCCCGGCCCGCACATGCTTGCATGGCTTCTTTCTGGAGCGGGCAGAAAAGACATGGCAAACAGTCTCTCTCCCTTTCCGTTCCAGACGGACCAGGCCGGATCAAGATCACATCCTACGGCAAACACCATGATTTCCTGCACTCCGTCGCTGTTCCAGTCGGCCCTGGTAACCAGTCCGGTGTAGGTTTTGCGCTCCCACAGCAGTTTCCCCCTGCTGTCAAAGAGCAGCAGCCTGTGGTCTTTCCCCACTATCGCGACCTGAAGACCCGGAAGCTCCGGACAGAAATTATCCATCGTAAACCCCTGGCAGTGTCCCAGTCCCGCCTTTGCATAATCAATCACGAATTTTAGTTTTCCGGTAACCGCATCCGCTACATATAAAGGCCCCTTGCCGCCGCAGCCGTCATGGTCGTACACCACCTCGCACCGTCCGTCTTCATCGATGTCCCCGAAGGCGAAGTTGTCACTGTGGCCGGCTTGCGTGGTGTCGTCCCAGAGTTTTTCTCCGGAGGGTGTAAGTGCATTTACCATCCTGTCTCTGGCGGAAAAAATCTCATCCAGCCCGTCGCCGTTGACATCATAGCGGCAGATACAGTGTCCGTACGTCTCGCCAGTAAGCGGGCTCTGCCATACTTTGCCGCCTGCGGAATCGAAGCAGCGAATGTTCAGACCTGAACGAACGACAACCGACAGTTGCTGCGGATCGGTGAAATGCCCCACCACCATTGGACAATCCCAGTTTCCAGGGCCCGGTTTGCCGCCTGTATCGAGGGAGCGCTCCCATTTTACAGCCCCCGTATGTGCGTCCATACAGTAAAGCCTGGCCCACTGGCTCAGAACCAGCTCATAACGCCCGTCTCCATCGATATCGGCGATCTGCATACCGCTTTCGTCGTCTCCGCCCGGGGCAATTTTTTCACTTAGCCAGACCCTGCGTCCGCTTTCGTCGTAGCAGGCTATGCGGGTGTAAGGCTTATCTATCAAGGCTCTGAAAACATGAATGTTACCATCTCCTTTGATGTCCTTCATGTTGGATATAACGCCATGATGCTTCTGCGGCTGATCGGGATCGGGGTCGGTTGGATAAACTTTTTTGACTCCCGGCACTTTTGAGAGGTCTTTTATCTTATTGACGTTTATCCGCACTATTTCACCGAATTCATCTTTTTCGACTGAGAACCCATTTTTGAAATCTTTATTTTTCATATTTTCCCTTTCCTGTTGTAAAAAACTTAAATATACGCTGAATTACGCCGCCGGCTTTAAACTGTCGCTGTATGAAATATGCGGGCTAAAGGAATTCGTAACCGGCAAAAAACCTTTTTGAGCCCTTTCCCGGTTTTCTCAGCGTTAACACATAGGGACGGGGGACTGGTCCGCCGGGAACTTACCCTGATTTTAACACAAAGCTTCCGACCATGCCTTAAATACTTCTGCGATATTTTCACGAGGGTTGTTTTTTCCCCATTCGCACTGTCCTATAACACCGCCGGTGCCGTCGTCAAGGCAGTGCCTTACCCTTCTTACGGCT
>PWZK01000123.1 GCA_003567495.1 Candidatus Brocadiaceae bacterium | reverse complement strand
GGCGTAACCGATCCGTCTTCGATTACTCTCAGGAGTTTTCCCTGCACTTCAAGCGGCATGGTGGCCAGTTCGTCCAGAAACAGAACTCCGCCGTCGGCCGAGATAAAAGCACCTTCACGATCCCGGGACGCCCCGGTAAACGCACCCCTGACATGACCGAAAAGAACGGAATCGGCCAGACCCTCATTACCTGCGAAAAGGGCGCAATTGACGGTAATCATGGGCTCCATCGTGCGTTCTCCAGCCTCATGTATCAGCCGTGCCACGTATTCCTTGCCCACCCCGGAATCGCCGGTTACCAGCACATGTTCGCCGGCAGCCGCAACCATGCGGATAAGTTCGCGAAGGTTCTTCATCTTTTCCGACTTGCCTCTCAGAGAATGCTCGGAGCCGTGGCGACGGTAAATCTCTACGAGTTTTATGTCTTCGTCCCCGGGGCTGCCTGCCGCCAGGTGTCGGATAACTCTTTTATAGGTCTCCGGATCCTGGTATTTGAAATACTGACTGACCGCAGCCTCGACCATATCGGTCCAGAGACGCTGTTCTTGCGTGCGGTTTTTGCCGCCCGTTGGATCCCGGTCGTGTGTGCGCAGGTTGGAGTCGAGAAGTGAGAGATCCATTAATTTGCGTGCCTGCTTTTCCCCGGCAATCCCCAGATGGTTGCACACTGCGGCCGTGTTTGTGCCGACATCTGAAAAAACAGGCGAGCAGAAGGGGTTGAGACGTTCTTCGTAAGGATCCATATACCCTCTCCCGCAAAACCACTTTATAGAGACGCCATGTTTTCTTAGCTTCTTACAACTGTTTTGCAGCGTATCCCAGCCGCCGTTTACCCCGAGCCCGCAGATATAAACCGCTTTAAAAGAACCGTCCGGCATATTTTCTGAAATCCGGGAAACGCTCTGCGATATCCGCCTCGCGCTGGTAACCGTCAATTGCGCTGCGGGATATTTCAGAAGTAGCGCCGCAGCACAGCACGCCCCGTCCAGCCCGTTATAAGTGAAAATTACCGTTTTCTTCTGCGGCATATGTCTGAGGCCTCCTGACAAAATTATTGAAAAACAGCACCAGTGCAATAATAACGAATATACTTGCCGTCAAATTTTGAATGGCGCCGCGCATTTTTTGCAGCCTTTATTGTAACCGCATTTTTGGGACCACTGCAAGTTTACTTGTTTTTCACCACATACCCGGATATTTCACGCGTTCACAGTGGTGCAGATGCGAAAAAATCGAGCGCAGCCTGCCTGTGCGTGTCCGCACGCAGACTGGCTGTGTTCGCATACCGCAAGTGAATATCTCTGGCATGGGTTTTGCTCTGTATTGATGGTAGGTAAGTGCCAGGTGGAACACGTTCACTGGTAAATCCTCAGTGAACCCCCTGCCTGCAGCAGGCAGGCGTTCAGATTGGGAACCATGCAGCAATGCCAGAAATCGCTATCGGGATCGGGATCGGGATCGAATAAAAAAGATTTTGGCTATGAAAAACTCGATGTATATCGGTTTGCTATCGATTATGTGGCATAGGCATTTGAAAAATCCGAAAAAGCACAAAGAACGATCCCGATCCCGATAGCGATCCCGACCCATCGTAGTTCACTGAATATATACCTTACAGCCATATGGTTGCGGATGAGTGTGGTTAACAGGACAAACACATTGTTAAAACACAGGAGGAAGTTATGAGACAGTTCACGGTTTACGCGTCTGACGGGAGTGCCGGGGGAGGGTGTGCTGTATATATGGTTAATTTTACAAAGTCGGGGGTTGTGGCCTGTCCGCTCAGGGAAGGCTGGCACAGGGTGGTCGAGTCTCTTGAGCGCGACATAAACAGGAAATATTTTGCAACGGCCGCATACGATCCATTTACGGTTTCGCGTAACAGCTCTGATAATGGCAAAGAAAAGAGAGTTTTGCCGCCGGAACCGTTTTAAAGCCCTTTCCGGCTGCTTGCCTGGCGGCAGACAGGCAAACGTAAGTCCTCAGTGAACCACGTCTCATTTTGATTGTACGGGCACTTAAACCGCCGTTTGCCGTTGCCGGGAACGCGGGCGTCCCCGCCCGCCTGCCTGCGCCGCAGCGCGGCAGGCAGGCATGCCGTTAGTGCGGACGAGACGTCCGCGTTCCCGGGGAAGACGTGGTTCACTGAGGACTTACGGCAAGCAGGCCTGTCGGCGCGGTACGGACAGTAGAGAAAATTACAAATTCAAAATCTCAAATCCCTCTTTTATTGTAATTTGCCGGTTGATACCATATCAGTTATACTGTAGTGATAATTATGTCGCCCTGCATGGCGCAATTGTCCAACCGTTGGATTGGTCATCTGCATGGGCAAGGCGGCTCATTTCCCTTACATTCATGCAACTGATCCCAAACTATTCTAAATTTACCTGACTTTCGTTCGGATGCAAACGAACAGGCAAGAAATCAGCAAAATTTGCCTGTTTTTGTCAGTTCATCACCACGTTTTTCCGAACCAAATGTTTCATCTTCTTTTCTATCTTCGTGTTCTTCGTGGTAACAAAATGCAATTTGATCAGCTGTCCAACAAAGTAATAGGGTGTGCCATAGAAGTTCACAGCTGCCTTGGCCCGGGGTTGCTCGAATCGACCTATTAAAAATGCCTTGCCCATGAGCTACATATAACTGGATAGATTTCAAAAAACAAGTTATCCTCTGTGAAGGGTGATTGTGCAACAGGCTCAGTAATGCCAGAAATCGCTATCGGGATCCCGATTTACCGTGAGCCCGACGTGGTTCACTGAATACTTACAAGGTTAAATTCAATGACTCCTATATATTTAGGTCTCAGATATCTTATTAAGAAACGCCTATCCTACCTGGCAGTCGTCGGAGTGGCTTTGAGTGTGGGGACGCTCATCGTAGTGATGAGCGTGATGCGCGGTTTTGAGAAAGAGCTGCGTTCGGTGATAAGGGGATATTTGAGTGATATACGGGTTGAGATGCCTATGAAAGGTGTTGTGGGGATGAGCGACTGGGAAGCCGTGCGTTCTGAAGTGATTGCTCTTGATGATGTTAAAGCGGCGGCGCCTTTTATAGAGAGCCAGGCTCTTCTGCGTCTGCCGGGGCTTGACCGTACCTGGACCGTTATGTTCAGGGGTATGGATCCCGACCTTGAGGCGGAAGTCAGCGAATTTGGCAGTCATTACCTGATGCACGGTTCTCTCGATGCGTTGCACAGGGTTTACATAGACGAGAATGAGGCGGAAGTGCCGGCGATTTTTGTGGGTAACGAGATGGCGGAGCAGATTTCCGCACATTATCAGTTATCTAATTATTTCTCAGAGCAGCTTGAAGGAGAATTGCTAAAAGAAAGTCTCGCT
>PWZK01000293.1 GCA_003567495.1 Candidatus Brocadiaceae bacterium | reverse complement strand
TTTCACGGTTGGACGGCGCATCGCAATACCGGAAATTGATCCGGCCGAACAAAGAACCTTCCTCATCGACCGTGGGGCTGCAAAGCCTTTTTATATGAGCAATTTTTACTATGCCGAGTTTCAGGAAACATTGCAGATTTACCTCAATGAGATAAAAGAAACGCTGGGAGAGAAGGAAGAAAACTGGACAGAACAGCTGATTGAAAGAATGATTGAATGATTTCAGGCTACTAATTCCTTTAAAGTTTATATTTGAAAAGAAGTAGCCTGCATCTCTCACAACCCGTAAGGCCAGGTGGCCAAAATAAGAATCCATTGTTAGGCGCTTAACGACATTCTCACGGAAAGCTACTACAAAAGATAAATGTCAAACAGCCCTCAAAAAGCATCGGCTTCCGTGCTGCGGGAGTTTTTATATTTCCTCAGCCCGCACAAGTGGACATTCGCCCTGGTGCTGCTGCTTTCCATACTGCTGTCATGCCTGAACATGTCGATTCCGTATGCGCTGAAGCTGGCCGTAGATACGATTACCGAGGCCGATAACTTCACGCGCCTGATTTATATAGCCGTCGGAGTTCTTGCGGTTTATGCGATAAAAAACATATGTTATTACGCCACAAAGAGCCGGATAGTAGGGCTTGCCGAGCTGGTGGCGTTTGAACTGCGCGTGGAGCTGATGACGCACCTGCACCGTCTTTCGGTCTCGTATTATCAGAATAACAAACCGGGCCAGATATCCAGTCGCATCATACAGGACGTAGAGTCGATTAAGGAATTTTTGTCCAGTGAATTCATCAAGCTTTTCTTAAACGCCCTGATGATAGTTGTGGGCGTCGCCATCATCCTGGTTCTTAACCCCCTGCTGGCGGCCGTAGCAATGGCTCTTCTGCCGCTCGATGTGCTGATCTATAAATTCTTCCGCGTCGCAATTACCGAATCGTCGAAAAAAGCCAAAGGAGAGGTGGCCAATGTAAGCGGCGACCTTGTAGAGCAGTTCTCAGGAATAGAAACACTCAAGGCTTCGGCGTCGGAGGGGAAAGAACAGGAAAGGTTTGCCTTCTCAATGCAACGCGGCATGAAGGCAAAACTCAAAGAGCGCAGGTTCTATCTCCTGCAGAAAGTATCCGCAGACCTGGTGGCCGGGCTGAGCCTGATGGTACTTTTTATCTTCGGCGGATATATGGTATTTGAGCAGCGCCTTTCAACCGCCGAGTTTGTCGCCTTCTACGCATATATAGGCCTGCTTTACCCCGAAGTAATCAAACTCGTATCCGATATGGGTAAATTTTCTTCTGCAAAAGCTTCATTTGACAGGATATACGAGATACTCCACACGATGCCGGACGTTGAAGAAATGCCCGGTGCGCACCCGCACCGCATACGGAAAGGAGCCATAGAATTCGAAAATGTAAGCTTTGCTTTTAACGGTCACACACCGCCGCCTCATACTTCCGGCGAGACACACGCCGCCGATGCCGGCGGAGAAAACAAAAAAGGCCCGGGAAAAACCGCAGCGATTCTTTCCGATATCAGTATAAAGATAGAGCCGGGAGAACACGTGATTATCGCCGGCCCCAGCGGCTGCGGCAAATCTACACTGCTGAATCTTATTCCGCGCCTTTACGACCCCACAGCGGGCCGTGTCCTGATCGACAGCATAGACAACAAAAAATTCACGCTGGCGGCATTGCGCGGTCAGATAGGCTACGTATTTCAACAAAGCTTCCTGTTCAACACCTCGATGCTTGAAAATATCCGTTATGCAAGCCCCGACGCCGAAACTGCCGAGGTCATAGCCGCAGCGAAACTTTCCGGCGCCGACGAATTCATTCGCAAACTGTCGAACAAATACATGACAACCCTCGGAGAAGGCGGCGTGCAACTATCCTACGGGGAAAGACAAAGAATAGGGCTTGCAAGAGCCTTCTTGAAAAACCCGCCGATATTCATTCTCGACGAAGCGCTGTCCGCACTGGATAAAGACTCCCAGAAAGATGTGATAGACAACCTTCTCAAGATTGCCGAAGGACGCACGATGCTTGTCGTAACTCATGACCCGTCCTGCTTTCCCGATATCGACAGGGTGATAAGGTTTACAGAAGAGGGCAAAATCTTATAAAATGCGCAGTAAGTCCTCAGTGGACATATACCATGAAAGATTCGGCAAAAAAAACGCTTTTAAGTCTGGCACAAAGCGCCGTCAAGGCCGCCGTAAAAGGCGAACCGCCCCCCTGTTCGGTGGACAGCGGGGAACTTCAGGGCAAGCTGGGGGCATTTGTAACGCTGAAAACGCATGGGAGACTGCGTGGGTGCATCGGGCGGTTTGTCCCGGACGAACCGCTATGGAAAACAGTCGCCGATATGGCGGTCGAAGCCGCTACCGGAGACCCGAGGTTTTTCTCCGACCGCATCACGACCGATGAGCTCGATGAGGTTGAAATCGAAATCTCGATTCTCTCGCCGCTTAAAAAAACAGACGACCCGCTGAATGAAATAGAGATCGGCAAACACGGCATTTACATAACGGACGGCACGCGCAGCGGGTGTTTTTTGCCGCAGGTTGCCGTTGAGACGGGGTGGACTGCGCAGCAATTTCTCGAAAACTGCTGCGCCCATAAAGCCGGACTGCCCCGCGAGGCGTGGGAAAAAGCCCCAGACACCGAAGTCTATCTGTTTACCGCGGAAATTATTAGGGGTTCGGCTTCCGAGGGGATTCGTTGAGTATAAACCTTCAATGAGCCTGTTGCACAAAGAAGAATTATGCGTTTAATATCGCAACATCGACAACAAATTGTCGATGTACGAACTTTTGTTTTTCCAGATTGCTGTGGTATGCGACTAAATTCAAAATTCAAAATTACAAATATCAAATAAATCACAAATCCGAAATTACAAATTCAAAACATGCCGGATGCGGCGCAAATAACCGTAGGGGCAATCCCCTGTGATTGCCCTGGTTCGAATGGTCGTGATGTTGGGCAACCACAGGGGGTTGCCCCTACGGGAAATGCGTTTTTGCCGGATGCCATTCAACGTTTTGAATTTTGATATTATAATTTTGAATTTATTTGGAGCTTGGGATTTTGAATTTGTAATTTTCTCTGCGTATGCACAGTACTGCGCCGAAGGCCTGCCTGCTGCAGGCAGGCGCCCCATTTTCAGAGCGAAGTCTCTGAAAATGCATAGTATCTTATAGAACTTATGGGACTTATAGGACCTATACCAACTATATGCTGAGGCCATTGACAGTTGTCCAACGGACTCTAATTTTCAATACAACACAAGCATGGAACAAAAAGTGAAACCAAAACTTCAGCTTGCACTCGATTTCGTCAATCTTTCGCAGGCGCTGCGTGTGGCGGGAGAAGCCGCCGGCGGCG
>PWZK01000169.1 GCA_003567495.1 Candidatus Brocadiaceae bacterium | reverse complement strand
TGCATGTGTAACCATGTACCAGTACCAAATTAACGGCATCTGCTTTAAATTCAGCTGTGTAATTCGGTCTTTTCCGCTTTTCGTTCATTGGACACCTCCTTTTTCTCTCTGTATCTGCTCAATTAACCGCATCTTCCCAGCCTGACCCCGGTATGTCATGATCCCCGGAAAAATTCAAATTCCGGGGAGGTGTCATGGCTCTATCCAGAAAAGCCGAAAACGAACAGAAGCGTCGCCATTGGCAGAAGCACCTGCAGGACTGGGCAGCCAGCGGCCAGACCCAGACGGCATATTGCCGCGAACATGATCTCAGCCTGCACCGGTTCCAGTACTGGAAAAAACGGCTCGGTCAATCTCCTGCGCCGGCATTTATTGAACTGCGGTTCGACCATCAGCAACAAGCCTTTTCTCCTTTGCTTCTGATGGTCGGAGGATGCCAGGTCGCGGTGGAGCGCGATTTTGATCCAATCGCCCTGCAGCAGCTCATCGGCGTCCTGTCGAGGTTGTGATGTTTCTGCCGCATCATACCCGGGTGTACCTGGCCGCCGGCAGCACGGACATGCGTAAGCAGATCAGCGGGCTTTCGATCATGGTGGCCGACCATCTTGAGATGGACCCCCTGTCCGGCCACCTTTTTGTATTCTGCAACCGCCGGCGCAACATGATCAAGGTCTTGTACTGGGACCGCAACGGTTTTGCTTTATGGCACAAGCGCCTGGAGAAGCATTATTTCAAGTGGCCGGATAGCGTAACCGATGTCTGCGAGATTGATAACCGGCAGTTGGGCTGGCTCCTGGACGGCTTGGATATTCACCAGGTCAGGGCGCACAAGCCGCTTGTCTATTCAGCGCTTTATTAAGCCCCGCCAGTCATTATTTTTTACCGTATAAATTGAAATAAGTATTTACAAAATCGGGGTTTTATGTCATAGTTTTGATCATGAAACTCGATACCACAACACTTCCCGACGACCATGATGCACTCAAGGCAATGATCATCGAATTTGCCAAACAGCATGAGGCGTCCAAAAAGCATATCGAGTACCTCGAAGAACGCATCCGTCTGCTCACCAACGAGATTTTCGGCAGAAAATCCGAAAAGCAGCCCCCGGAACCTGACCAGACGCAGTTAAACCTGTTCGGCCAGACAGAGCCGGAACCGGCGCCTGTTGTGGAAGAACTCACCGTTCCGGCACATACCCGCAAAAAACGGGGCCGCAGGCCCCTGCCCAAGGATCTTCCCGTTAAAGAGGTCATCCACGATATTGGCGAGGATGAAAAGCTCTGCGGCTGTGGTACACAAATGACCCGATGCGGAGAAGAAACAGCGGAGAAGCTCGACATCATCCCCGCCAAAATGGAGGTCATCCGGCATATCCGCTACAAGTATGCCTGCAAGCAGTGCGAGGGGGTCGAAGATGACGGTCCCACCGTCAAGATCGCCCCGGTTCCCCCGCAGATCATCCCCAAGGGGATCGCCACCCCGGGTCTTTTGGCCCATATCCTGGTATCCAAGTTCGAAGACGCCCTCCCGTTTAACCGCCAGGAGAAAATCTTCGACCGGATGGGAGTGGATCTCGTCCGGGCCACCATGTGCGGCTGGACTGTAAAGGTTGCAGTTCAATGCGAAGTGCTTCTGAAGATGATCGGCGAGGAGATCCGCTCCGGTCCTCTGATCAACATCGATGAAACCCCGTTCCAGGTGATGAATGAACAGGGCCGGGCCAATACAACCAAATCTTACATGTGGGTCTTCCGGGGTGGTTCCCCGGGAAAGATCGCGGTGGTATACCAATATCATCCGACCCGGTCAGGTATTGTTCCCCATGAGTTTTTAAAAGATTATCAGGGGTATATCCAGACAGATGCCTATAAGGGGTATGACGCCCTGGAGAAACTGCCGGGTATTTATCTCGTGGGCTGCTGGGCCCACGTGCGCCGGAAGTTCATGGAAGTCGTGAAGGCCGCCGGCAAAGGCAAAACGGGCCATGCACAAACCGTGCTTGATGATATCGGCCGCCTGTATGCCATTGAAAAGCTCGGCAGAAAAAGCGACTTTACCCCGGAGCAGATGGTCGAACTGCGCCGGGAGCGATCCGCCCCGATCATAGAGGAGCTTTATGATTACCTGAACAGACTATGCGGGCAGACGCCGCCAAAAGGGCTTTTGGGCAAAGCGGTAAACTATGCGCTGAACAACTGGCCGGTGCTGGTGCGGTATCTGGAAAACGGTCATATCACGCCGGACAACAACGCCGCTGAAAATGCCATTCGCCCGTTCGTGGTCGGAAGGAAAAACTTTTTATTCAGTGGGCACCCAAAAGGGGCAGCTGCCAGCGCGACCCTTTACAGCCTGATTGAGACTGCGAAAGCCAACGGCTTGAAGTCCTATTTTTACCTGCGATACCTGCTTGAGCGCCTTCCCCTGGCGGAGACCGAAGAGGATTACCGGAAACTGCTGCCGATGAACCTTTCGCCCGAAGAAACCGATCTGCCGAAGCAATAGTGTACTTTACTAAGCGCTTACATTGTATCAAAATTGCTATAGCGGTTTGCGACAGTTTTCAATTTCACACACGCGATATCTTGAGGCGCACAACCTCGCAAAATTTCATCCCTAAGGCTACGCATGAAATGAATATCGTGTACCAACACGATTAGTTGCTCACAACCGCTATGAACTCTCTTCAAGATCAAACGCGTTTGCTGTTTGCGATTAAGGTCCAAACTGCACATAGGGTCGTCAATCACAACGACCTTATTTGCCAAGTCAGGATCAGACTCAACAGATGCTATAAAAAACGCAAATGCTAATGTCCGTTTGTCACTCTCACTCAAAGAAGTTTTAAAGTCTGGTATACCTCCGGTCAATTCAATATTTGACCCTCGCATGTGTAAATTGTAATTACTTCTTAATCCGCCCCTGTAGTTGAAATCTATGTTCGGAATTGAAAATTGCGAACCGAAATCACCAAGCAGTTGATTTATTTTGCCTTTGTAGCGCTCGAGTGTTGTCTGCATGATGGCATTCAAGGCATCCTTTTTATTTTGCTTTTCTGCCTTAGTAGCAACTTCTTGCGCAAGCGCCACGTCAAGTTGAGAGAAGAGATCAATAACATCCTGTCGATGTCGAGTTTTCGCCAGCTCCAAATTGGCAATTACCTGACGTAAACCATCCGGATTCACAGCGGCTAAGCTCGCCTTATATGCGGTGATTAGGTTAACTGCATTGTCTATACTGTCATTACACGAATTTACTATTCCAACGAGCTCATTCCAGATGCCAATCAATTCATTCTTCGCGTCATCGGAACCTACTGATTCAAGGAGGTTTGCTTCTTTGGCAAGCCTTAGAGCATCAAGACGGCCTCTTATGGCCGCCAATTT
>PWZK01000316.1 GCA_003567495.1 Candidatus Brocadiaceae bacterium | reverse complement strand
TCTTTGACATGAGACTCTCCCGAAGAGTTTGAGTAAAAAAACCAGCACGAGATGCGCCGCAACATAAGACTGAAGACATTTCCCAATTATAAAAGCTTATGGCGGTAAAATCAAACTTGAAGGAAAAATAAAGGAATTTGCGCACGGAAGACGTTAAAAACGGAAAAAATTTCCGGATAATTTATGCCCCGAGATACGCAAAAAACGTAACAGCGCAAATTCCTCGCTGTTTCTTTGACATTGCCGGGCTTTCCTGCTATTATATACAATTGCTGTGGTTATGCGGGCGTAATTCAGTGGTAGAATGTCAGCTTCCCAAGCTGGACGTCGGGGGTTCGAATCCCCTCGCCCGCTCCACTGTTTGTGTTTTTTGCGTGGCGTCTTTGAAGTCTGCGACGAGCGGGTACTCGCCTGGTATTTACGCGGGTGCTCCTTTAAGAAACGAAAAACTGGACGAAAAGGCGGGGTAGCTCAGGGGCAGAGCGGAGGATTCATAAGCCTTAGGCCGGGGGTTCGAATCCCCCCCCCGCTACCAGTTTTTCAAATTTGCATTGCTATAAAGGTAAAATATGAAAATTGCACTTCTCGAGCCTCGATCGCCCGATTACCACATTTACAGCCGCGTTGTTATTCCGCGTTTGGGCCTCCCGCTTCTGGGTACTATTTTGCGCGAACGCGGCCATGAGGTAAAGATTTACAACGAAGCTCTTCACGACATCACTCCGCACGACGCATGGGACATAGCAAAATCCGACATGGTGGGCATATCGGTAACAACCTCCACGGCGCCGCGCGGTTATGCCATGGCCAAGTTGCTGCGGCTGAAGAACGTCCCTGTGGTCTTCGGTGGCTCCCATGTAACCTTCCTGCCGGATGAAGCGATAAATTACGGCAGCTACGTGATAAAGAATGAAGCCGAGGAGTCGCTCCCCATGCTTCTCGACGTGCTGGATAACGGGGGCGACCTCTCAACCGTGCCAAACCTTGTATATCGCGACGGAGACAGAGTCGTTCACACTGAAAGCAAAGCGCTTTGCGGATGCCTTGATGAACTGCCCGTGCCCGATCTCACTCTGATAGATCACCATGAGGACCTCCGCATTTTACCCGCCCTGACCACCCGAGGTTGCCCTCACCGCTGCACCTTCTGCTCGGTTTCCGACATGTTCGGGCCGAAATACCGCATGGTGGGGGTAGACAGACTGATGGAGGAAGCCAAGCAGTGGAAAGGGAAAAACGTATTCTTTTGCGACGACAATTTCACCGCCGTGCCGGGGCGCACGAAAGAGCTGCTTGACAGAATGTTGACCGAAGGGTGCGTTCCAAAGCGATGGTACGCCCAGATGCGATCCGACACGTGGCGTGACTCCGAGCTGATGGAACTTATGCGGCGGACAAACTGCGCAAGGGTTTTCGTAGGATATGAATCTATAAACCAGAAAGTTCTCGATGACTATAACAAACGTCAGACCGTGGCGGACGTGAAGGCTTCGATAGCCGGCTTCCACAGCTATAACATACCCGTTCACGGCATGTTTATGTTCGGCGACGATTACGAGGGGAAGGACACGTTCGATCGTACGGCCGGTTTTGCGGCAGATAATCAGATTGATACCCTTCAGTTTTTGGTGCTGACCCCGGTGCCAGGCACCAAGCTTTTTAAGAAGATGGATGCCGAAGGCAGGATCATCAGTTATGACTGGAGTCTGTACGACGGCCATCACGTAGTTTTTGAACCGGCTCTTATGACCCCGCTCGAACTGCAGATGGGTATGATACGCGCAACCCGGCAGTTCTATTCCACGCGTTCCGCCCTGCGCTCACTTTTCAATTTCAGGTTCACAACATCCATGTTCAGATACTGGGGCAAGAAAATGCTCCGCGGCTGGCACGATACCAATAGCGACTTCATGATCCGACTGCGTTCGTGGCAGGATTCCAGAAAAGGGCTTCCACATAAATTCTCCCTGAAGAAAATAGTTGAAAAAAGCCCTCTGAAAACCGAGGGTGGAGACAAAAGCTCGAAAAAGAAAAATTGAATTTCGGTCAGGATCAGACAGATAGTGAACTTAAAACCTTTATTATATTATCGATAGCATTACCTCCAGAGTTTTTTTCGTAAATATTCACTGAGCCTCGTTTCAAACCGGCTTGTAGGGGCGAAAAATCTTTCGCCCAAACGTTAAAACGTTCCCCGGGCGCCTGAAATGGGGCGAAAAATCTTTCGCCCCTACGGGTATATACGCAAACACAGGTGGTTCACTGAATACTTGTAAAATCAGGTATAATAAGGAAAATTGTCTCACTTTAACCGGAGATTCCGTTATGAGCTCGGATGTCAATGTAGGTATTATAGGTACAGGATTCATGTGTGTTGCCCACAGTTTCGGGCTTCGAAACTGCGTGCCCGTGTGGAATACCGCCCGAAGGCCGGTCATGAAATGTGTGGCATCCCGTCGCGAAGAATCAGCCATGGAGGCGGCAAAGACTCAGGGCTGGCAGGAATACTCCACGGATTGGCGGACGATGGTAAGGAGAGATGACATCGACCTGGTGGATATATGCACGCCGAACTTCATGCACGTTGAAAACGTCCTGGAGGCGGCGGCAGCCGGTAAAGATATTATATGTGAAAAACCCATGGCCAACGATCTTGAAGGTGCGCGGAAAATGCTCAAGGCCGTCAAAGAAGCTGGCGTAAATGCCATGTGTGGCTTTACATACCGTCAGGCCCCAGCAGTAAAACTGGCAAAACGGATGATTGAATCAGGCGAGTTGGGAGAAATAAGACACGTGCGTGCGGCATATTTGCAGGATTTCATCATGGACCCGCAGTTCCCCCTTATCTGGAGACTCAAGAAGGAAAACGCCGGCAGCGGAGCACTGGGCGATATCGGCGCTCACATTACGGATATGGCGCGCTTTTTGGTAGGCGATATAGCATCGGTCTCAGGCACGCTTGAGACATTTATCCGGGAAAGGCCGAAGGAAACCCCTGCAGGCGGCGCCAAGCTTACCGACCGTGCTGGTAGTTCAGAAATGGGGCAGGTAACCGTAGATGATGCTTCAATTTGGTGCGCACGCTTTGCAAACGGCGCAATAGGAACATTCGAAGCAACCCGGTTCGCAGGCGGCCGGAAAAATTATAACAGCTTCGAAATAAACGGTTCTAAAGGTAGTATAGCCTGGAATTTTGAAGACATGAACTATTTGAAATACTGGAGAGCCGGCGAAGGGGCTGTACAGGGGTTCAGAGATGTGCTTGCAACCACTGAAAACACACCCGGGTTCGAAAACTGGTGGCCGGACGGACATATTATAGGATACGGCGAGTGTTTTGTGAATGAAATCAAAGAGATGATGGACGCTATAGAGGAGAACCGGGATCCGGAACCGGGG